>NZ_JARVST010000007.1:0-267791 GCF_030209055.1 Pseudomonas sp. lyk4-TYG-107 | reverse complement strand
TGCATCGGGCATTTTGAGACTGAAACAGGTGTAAACCTATTTCAGGACTAGACAACAGGCACAAAAAAGCCCGCCATTTCGGCGGGCTTTTGTATGGCAGCGAATCAGAGCAGGAAGATCGTCGCCAACCCCAGAAAGATGAAGAAGCCACCACTGTCGGTCATGGCCGTGATCATCACGCTGGCGCCCATCGCCGGGTCGCGGCCCATCTTGGCCAGCGTCATCGGGATCAACACCCCCATCAGCGCCGCGAGCAGCAGGTTGAGAGTCATCGCCGCCGTCATCACCACACCCAGCGACCAACTGCCGTAAAGCAGGTAGGCGACCACACCGATCACCCCACCCCAGACCAGACCATTGATCAACGCCACCGCCAGCTCCTTGCGCATCAGACGCGAGGTGTTGCCGGTGCTGACCTGGTCGAGCGCCATGGCACGCACGATCATGGTGATCGTCTGGTTACCGGAGTTACCGCCGATACCCGCCACGATCGGCATCAGCGCCGCCAGCGCCACCAGCTTCTCGATCGAGCCTTCGAACAGACCGATCACCCGCGACGCGACAAAGGCAGTGATGAGATTGATCGCCAGCCACGCCCAACGGTTGCGCAGGGATTTCCAGACGGAGGCGAAGATGTCTTCCTCTTCGCGCAGACCCGCCATGTTGAGGACTTCGCTTTCGCTCTCCTCACGAATCAGGTCGACCATTTCGTCAATGGTCAGACGGCCGATCAGCTTGCCGTTCTTGTCGACCACCGGGGCCGAGATCAAGTCGTAACGCTCGAACGCCTGAGCCGCGTCATAGGCGTCTTCGTCCGGGTGAAAACTCACCGGATCGCTGGCCATGACTTCAGAAACCTGCTTCTCCGGGTCGTTGACCAACAGACGCTTGATCGGCAGCACGCCCTTGAGCACGCCGTCGTAATCGACCACGAACAGTTTGTCGGTATGGCCCGGCAGCTCTTTGAGCCGACGCAGGTAACGCAGAACCACTTCGAGGCTGACATCCTCACGGATCGTCACCATCTCGAAGTCCATCAGCGCACCGACCTGCTCCTCGTCATAGGACAGGGCCGAACGCACGCGCTCGCGTTGCTGCTGGTCGAGCGTCTCCATCAGCTCATGGACGACGTCTCGCGGCAGCTCGGAGGCCAGGTCAGCAAGTTCGTCGGCGTCCATGTCCTTGGCCGCAGCCAGGAGCTCGTGATCGTCCATGTCGGCGATCAGCGTTTCACGAACGGAATCGGATACTTCGAGAAGAATGTCGCCGTCGCGATCAGCCTTGACCAGTTGCCAGAGCGTCAGACGGTCGTCCAGCGGCAAGGCTTCAAGGATGTAGGCAACGTCGGCGGAGTGCAGATCATCGAGTTTGCGTTGCAGCTCGACGAGGTTCTGCCGGTGAACCAGGTTCTCGACCCGGTCGTGGTGCGCGCCTTCCTGGCGATGAGTCAGGTCTTCGACGACCTTCTGGCGCTGCAGCAGCTCAACGACCTGAGCCAGGCGATCCTGCAGGCTTTCCTGGGTTTTCTTTACTTCGATTTCGGACATAGGCGAACTCCACTCCCAGCAGCGGGGCACGCCGGAAGGATCAATCAGTCAATTCATGATTGGTGAAACGGGCTACTGAGTAACTACTGGGTAAGTCCATGGAGGTTTTCCATAAGCCCCGGCGGGGCTGACGGGCGCAATGATACACCGCCTGACGGTTTTAAACGTTAAAAAATCGCGGTCGAAACAAGTGCTTGCGCGACAAAGTTGAGCGCTGTCCTGACCCGTGCAGATGCGACGACTCATCTTGAAAAGAAAACACACCGGCGTTGAAAAATGTAGCGACTACCCTTGAGCGTAGACCGTCATGGAGGACGTCGAATGCTATCCAGAACATGCCTTTTTGTAGTCGCCAGCCTGCTCTGCCTGCCACCCGCCGGAGCCGCCACCACCCTTCACCGCTGCGAAGCTGCCGACGGCGGCATCACCTTCACGACCCTGAGCTGTGCGAGCGACGAGCAGCTTTCAGAGCAACAGGTTCACCCCTACTCGCCCGGATCCGTCGTACCGATCATGCCGGAACACAACCATGAGGAAATATCCGGTATGACAATCAGGGGACGTGAACCGGACATCGTTGGCCGCCTGGAGGACAAATGCGGCAACCTGATCGATGCCAGGCAGCGCCGCGCAGCAATCATCAATCAACGAGTGATTGCCGGCATGAGCCAACAGGATGTCGAGAGCGCGCTCGGCAAACCGGACAAGGTGAATATTCGAACGTCGACGACTAGCTATCGCTATGACCTGAAAAGAGGCCGAAGTGCTCAAGTCGATTTTGACGAGAAGGGATGCGTGAAAGGAAAAGCCAAATCGCAGGCAACAAAAAGCCCGCGTTAAACGCGGGCTTCTTGAATATGGTGCACTCGACAGGATTCGAACCTGTGACCGCTCGGTTCGTAGCCGAGTACTCTATCCAGCTGAGCTACGAGTGCATTTTGTGTTTTTAGACCAGATCACAACTGGTTGAAGCCGAGTTGCCTGTATTGCTACAAACGACTCTTAAATGGTGCACTCGACAGGATTCGAACCTGTGACCGCTCGGTTCGTAGCCGAGTACTCTATCCAGCTGAGCTACGAGTGCATTTGTGTTTTTAAACCAGACCACAACTGGCTGAAGCCGAGTTCTTTATATCGCTATAAACAACTCTTAAATGGTGCACTCGACAGGATTCGAACCTGTGACCGCTCGGTTCGTAGCCGAGTACTCTATCCAGCTGAGCTACGAGTGCATTTGTTGCGCCGCATTATAGCCCGTCTAATCTCTATTCCAACCACTTTTTCTAATAAATTCAACAACTTACAGAAAAAGCCAGATTACAACGTACTAAGCAAATAATGGCGGAGAACGGGGGATTCGAACCCCCGACACCCTTTTGAGGTGTACTCCCTTAGCAGGGGAGCGCCTTCGGCCACTCGGCCAGCTCTCCGCAACACGGGGCGTATATTAACCACCTTCTTCCCCGTTTGCAAACATAAAAATCGATAAAAATTAATGGCTTGGTTCTTCGTCCTTCTCTTTCTTTATACGCAGGTAAATTTCCTCACGGTGCACGGCAACCTCTTTCGGGGCGTTGACGCCGATGCGCACTTGATTTCCTTTGACGCCGAGCACGGTCACGGTGATTTCGCCATCACCGATAATCAGGCTTTCTGCGCACCGACGAGTCAGAATCAGCATACCTTTCTCCTCACGCATTTCATTTCAGGGACAACAGTCTGCAAAAAAAAGGCACCCGACCTACAACCGGAGCGATCGTAGCCCTACATGCCTGAGTATTGACCAGCGCGAGCAAAAGAACAGTTCAGGGCTCGCGCCATTCAAAAAATAAAGGGCGCGGTCAGACCGCGCCCTTCAGGTGACCGGATTTACTCGCCCTGACGGGCCGGCGCGTCCAGTTCGAAAGCCGTGTGCAGGGCGCGCACGGCCAGCTCCAGATACTTCTCTTCGATCACCACGGAAACCTTGATTTCCGACGTCGAGATCATCTGGATGTTGATGCTTTCCTTGGCCAGGGATTCGAACATGCGGCTGGCCACGCCTGCGTGGGAACGCATGCCGACGCCGACGATCGAGACCTTGGCAATCTTGGTGTCGCCCACCACTTCCCGGGCACCGATCTCGCGAGCGGTGTTTTCCAGCACGGTCTGTGCGGCCTGGTAGTCGTTGCGGTGCACGGTGAAGGTGAAGTCGGTGGTGTTATCGTGCGCAACGTTCTGCACGATCATGTCGACTTCGATGTTCGCGGCACTGATCGGGCCGAGAATCTTGAACGCCACGCCCGGGGTGTCTGGCACGCCACGGATGGTCAGCTTGGCTTCATCGCGGTTGAAAGCGATGCCGGAAATGATCGGCTGTTCCATGGTTTCCTCTTCATCAATAGTAATGAGGGTGCCCGGACCCTCCTTGAAGCTGTGCAGTACGCGCAGCGGAACGTTGTACTTGCCGGCGAATTCCACCGCACGGATCTGCAGCACCTTGGAACCGAGACTGGCCATTTCCAGCATCTCTTCGAAGGTGATCTTGTCCAGACGCTGAGCGACCGGCACCACGCGCGGGTCAGTGGTGTAGACACCATCGACGTCGGTGTAGATCTGGCACTCGTCAGCCTTCAAGGCAGCCGCCAGTGCCACGCCTGTGGTGTCGGAACCGCCACGGCCGAGGGTGGTAATGTTGCCGTGCTCGTCGACGCCCTGGAAACCGGCGACAACCACCACGCGACCTGCTTTCAGATCACCGCGAATCTTCTGGTCATCAATCTGCAAGATACGCGCTTTATTGTGCGCACTGTCCGTCAGGATCCGCACCTGATTACCGGTGTACGACACCGCCGGCACACCGCGCTTGATCAGCGCCATGGCCAACAGGGCAATCGTCACCTGCTCACCGGTGGAGACGATCACGTCCAGCTCACGCGGAACCGGTTGCACGTCGCCACTGATTTGCTTGGCCAGATCGATCAGACGGTTGGTTTCGCCGCTCATTGCAGACAGCACAACCACCAGGTCATCGCCGGCATCGCGGAATTTCTTAACCTTGTCGGCGACCTGCTCGATTCTCTCGACAGTGCCGACCGAGGTGCCTCCAAATTTCTGTACGATCAAAGCCATTTCAAAGCCGCCTCTGCCCATGAAGGGCGCCCAATAATCACTCGAACAGCCGCCGGACCCGCCACTAGACTGCGGACCCGGCGGGCCGTCTTATAAACCCTGCTCGACGAATGGAACGGTCAGCGCCAGTGCGCCATCCAGTGCGCCGGCGTCAACACCGCCGCCCTGCGCCATGTCCGGACGACCACCGCCCTTCCCGCCCACTGCCGCAGCAGCCTGTTTCATCAAATCACCGGCTTTGAGTTGGCCAGTCAGGTCTTTGGTTACGCCTGCAACCAGTACGACCTTTTCCTCATGGACACTGCCGAGCAGGATCACTGCGCGGCCGAGTTTGTTTTTCAGCTGATCGACCAGCGCCAGCAGCGCCTTGCCATCCTGACCATCCAGACGTGCGGCCAGAACCTTCACGCCCTTGACGTCGACTGCCGAGTTCGACAGATCGTCGCCCGCGGCGCTGGCAGCCTTGGCCTGCAACTGCTCGAGTTGCTTTTCCAGCGCGCGGTTGCGCTCCAGCACGGCCGACAGCTTGTCGATCAGATTGTCGCGGCTGCCCTTGACCAGGTTGGCCGCTTCCTTGAGTTGTTCTTCTGCAGCGTTCAAGTAGGCCAGTGCCGCAGCACCGGTGACTGCCTCGATACGACGCACACCCGATGCCACACCGCCTTCGCTGATGATCTTCAGCAGGCCGATGTCGCCGGTACGGTTGGCGTGGATACCGCCACACAGCTCGACGGAGAAATCGCCGCCCATGCTCAGCACGCGCACGTTGTCGCCGTACTTCTCGCCGAACAGCGCCATCGCGCCTTTCTGCTTGGCGGTTTCGATGTCGGTTTCTTCAGTTTCAACTGCGGAGTTCTTGCGGATCTCGGCGTTGACGATGTCTTCCAGCGCTTTGATCTGCTCCGGCTTGATCGCTTCAAAGTGGCTGAAGTCGAAGCGCAGACGCTGGCTATCCACCAACGAGCCCTTCTGCTGAACGTGCTCGCCCAACACCTGACGCAATGCAGCGTGCAGCAAGTGAGTTGCGGAGTGATTCAGCGAGGTCGCGTGACGCACCTCGGCATCGACGTGGGTTTCCACTGGCGCGCCGATGGTCAGGCTGCCGGAATCCAGCACGCCGTGGTGCAGGAAGGCGCCGCCGGTCTTGGTGGTATCACGGACGTCGAAACGCGCGTTGCCCGCCTGGAGGAAACCGCAATCACCGATCTGGCCGCCGGATTCAGCGTAGAACGGCGTCTGATTCAGCACGATCACCGCCTCTTCGCCTTCACTCAGGACGTCGACCGACTGGCCATCTTTATAGATAGCGACGATTTTTGCCGAACCGCTGGTGTCTTTGTAACCGGTGAACTCGGTGGCCACATCAACCTTGACCAGGGTGTTGTAGTCCAGACCGAACGAGCTGGCGGAACGCGCACGAACACGCTGGGCTTCCATTTCACGCTCGAAGCCGACTTCGTCGACGGTCAGGCCGCGCTCGCGAGCGATGTCGGCCGTCAGGTCCATCGGGAAACCGTAGGTGTCGTAGAGTTTGAACACTACGTCGCCCGGCACCACGGTGCCTTTGAGTTCCAGCAGATCCTGCTCGAGGATTTTCAGGCCGTGCTCCAGGGTCTTGGAGAACTGCTCTTCTTCGGCCTTGAGTACGCGCTCGATGTTGCTCTGCTGCTTCTTCAGTTCCGGGAAGGCTTCACCCATCTCGGCGACCAGCGCAGCGACGATCTTGTAGAAGAAGCTGCCAGTAGCGCCGAGCTTGTTGCCGTGACGGCAGGCGCGACGAATGATCCGACGCAGCACGTAGCCGCGACCTTCGTTGGACGGCAGCACGCCGTCGGCGATCAGGAAACCGCAGGAACGGATGTGGTCGGACACCACTTTCAGCGACGACTGGTCACCATTCTCGCAGCCGATGGCTTCAGCCGAGGCTTTGAGCAGGTTCTTGAACAGGTCGATGTCGTAGTTGGAATTGACGTGCTGCATCACCGCACTGATCCGCTCCAGGCCCATGCCGGTGTCGACCGATGGCGCTGGCAACGGATGCAACACGCCATCGGCGGTGCGGTTGAACTGCATGAACACGTTGTTCCAGATCTCGATGTAACGGTCGCCGTCTTCTTCCGGCGAACCCGGTGGGCCGCCCCAGATGTGGTCGCCGTGATCGTAGAAAATCTCGGTGCATGGGCCGCACGGGCCGGTATCGCCCATGGTCCAGAAGTTGTCGGAGGCGTACGGCGCACCTTTGTTGTCGCCGATACGGATCATGCGCTCGACCGGCACGCCGATCTGCTTGGTCCAGATGTCATACGCTTCGTCATCGGAGGCGTAGACGGTGACCCAGAGTTTTTCCTTCGGCAGTTTCAGAACGCCGGTCAGGAAGGTCCAGGCGAAGGTAATCGCATCGTGCTTGAAATAGTCACCGAAGCTGAAGTTACCGAGCATTTCGAAGAATGTGTGGTGACGAGCGGTATAACCGACGTTTTCCAGGTCGCTGTTCTTGCCACCGGCACGCACGCACTTCTGGCTGCTGGTTGCGCGGGTGTAAGCGCGCTTTTCCTGGCCCAGGAAGCAGTCCTTGAACTGGTTCATCCCCGCGTTGGTGAACAGCAGGGTTGGGTCGTTGCCCGGAATCAAAGAGCTGGAGGCTACACGGGTGTGGCCTTGCTCTTCGAAGAAGCGAAGGAAGGCTTCACGGATTTCTGCGCTTTTCATTAGGTTCTTCCACGGAGGCTGCGGCCAAAGGCCTGTACGAAACGTCAACAGACGAAACGACGGCAAAGGGCCGCATTATATCGGCCCTTCGCGCGGGGTACAGCGTGTTTATACGATAGTAACGGTCAATTGGACGGCTAACGCTGTCACTTGCGCGAAAACTCGACGAATGTCGCGATCACTTGCTCGATTTGCGAGCGATTGACGTCCATGTGCGTGACCATGCGCAAGCGCGCAGCGGCGCTCAACTTGATCCCGCGTTCGGCGGCAAACGCCTTGAGCGCTTCGGCCTGATCGCCCATTTGCACGTAGACCATGTTGGTCTGCACCGGCTCGACACTGAACCCGGCCGCGCGCAGGCCTTCGGCCAAAAGCCGGGCGTTGGCATGGTCATCCACCAGGCGCTCGATATTGTGATCCAGCGCATACAGCCCCGCTGCCGCCAGCAACCCGGCCTGACGCATGCCACCGCCGACCATTTTGCGCAGGCGGCGGGCCTTGCCGATCAGCTGCTCAGTGCCACACAGCACCGAACCGACCGGCGCGCCGAGGCCTTTGGACAGGCACACCGACACCGAATCGAAATGTTGCGTGATCTCGCGGGCATCCACCCCAAGCTTGACTGCCGCGTTGTACAGCCGCGCGCCGTCCAGATGCAGGGCCAGACCGTGCTCCCGCGTGAATTGGCGCGCGCGGGCCAGATACTCCAGCGGCAACACTTTGCCCTGCATGGTGTTTTCCAGCGCCAGCAGCCGGGTACGGGCGAAGTGAAAGTCATCGGGCTTGATCGCCGCTGCTACCTGATCCAGATCCAGCGAACCGTCGGCCTGCACTTCCAGCGGCTGTGGCTGGATCGAACCGAGCACCGCCGCGCCGCCGCCCTCGTACTTATAGGTGTGCGCCTGCTGGCCGACGATGTATTCGTCGCCACGTTCGCAATGCGCCATCAGGCCCAGCAGATTGCTCATGGTGCCGGTCGGCACGAACAGCGCGGCGGCGAACCCCAGGCGTTTTGCCAGTTCCGCCTCCAGACGATTGACCGTTGGATCTTCGCCGTACACGTCGTCACCGGTAGCCGCCGCAGTCATCGCGTCGAGCATGGCTGGAGTCGGTTGAGTGACGGTGTCGCTGCGAAGATCGATAACGCTCATGAACCTGGCCTCTGGTCAGCAGGGGAAATCCCTTTTCGAAGGTGAATTACTGCGGTCATGGCGCCGATTAATCAACCCTTGAGCGAGTAAAAAGGCACTTATTCCTTGAGAGAGCACAACCCTGTGGGAGCGAGCTTGCTCGCGAAAGCGGAGTAACAGTCAGCATGTGCGTTGAATGTTAAGTCGCTTTCGCGAGCAGGCTCGCTCCCACAGGTTCTGTGCAAGGCCGGAAAATATGTGATAAAAACGCTGCGCCGCCTGAGAAAGGGCGGCAAAAACGTTCTCAGGGCGGGGTGCAATTCCCCACCGGCGGTAATTGCGCGCAATGCGCATAGCCCGCGAGCGCTTGGCGACGAACACGGCAAAGGCTGTGATCGGCGACAAGGTCAGCAGACCCGGTGTGATTCCGGGGCCGACGGTCATAGTCCGGATGAAGAGAGAACGGGATTGACACCAAAGGGCCGCCCGCGCGCTTGCGTGCTCGTGCGTACCCTTGAATCCCTTTCAATTCATAACGCCCTGTTTTTCACACAAACAGGAGTCAGAACATGCAACCCACCGCTATCGACAGCAAAACCAAACACCCTCACGGCGAGCGCGTTGCGTTCATCCAGGCCTGCTGGCACAAGGAAATCGTCGACCAGAGCCGTAAGGGCTTCGTCGCCGAAATGCTGGCCCAGGGTTATCAGGAATCGGACATCGATTTTTTCGAAGTCGGCGGCGCCTTTGAAATGCCCCTGCACGCCAAGTTGCTGGCCAAGACCGGTCGTTACGCCGGTATCGTCGCCGCAGCCCTGGTGGTGGACGGCGGCATCTACCGTCACGAGTTCGTCGCCCAGTCAGTGGTCAGCGGCCTGATGCAGGTGCAGCTGGAAACCGAAGTGCCGGTGTTCTCGGTGTCCCTGACCCCGCACCACTTCCATGCCGGTGACGAACATCAGAAGTTCTTCTTCGAGCACTTCGTGCACAAGGGTCAGGAAGCGGCGCGCACTTGCGCGGATACGCTGCAGAAGGTTCGTGCGTTGCGTCGCAGTGAGCCGCGAGCTGTAGCGGTCTAAAGCTGAGTGAGGTTTTGACCTCACTCAAATCAAATGTGGGAGCGAGCCTGCTCGCGAATGCGGTGTGTCAGCCATCATAATTGCTGGCTGACGGTCAGCATTCGCGAGCAGGCTCGCTCCCACAGGGGATTTGCGTCAGTTGCCTAATTGCGTCAGGCGAGATGTTCGTCAGTGGCCGGCACGATCAGGATGCCGGCGCGCAAGCCGTTCTTGACCTTGGGATTAGGGAAGATGATCCGCGCGCCCTCTTCCTCGATGACCCAGCGGGTATTGGCCAGATCTTCGGCCAGCACATAACCCACATCCAGTTCGGAAAAGTTCTCGATGTCCGCAGGCAGGTTCAGGCGGAACGCATCGCTGTGCTTGATGATTTCCCGGGCGACGCTGAACAGCTGCAAACCATCCAGTCCCTCTGCTGCCAGATCCGGCTCATTGCCTTCGATGATCTGCTTCAGACGAGTTTCCAGACGTGAAACATCCACCCCTTCGTTCTGCCCGAACGGCCGCGCCTTGCCCAGTTCCAGGGTGAAAGCCTCGGCACCGAGCTTGTCGTAGGTGTAGGAACTGAACACGATCGACGGCTTGTTCTGCAGCAGCACCGCTTCCATCCCGGCGGCGCGCAGACGCGCCAGTTCGCGGCGCGAATGCTGGCGACCTTCCTTCCACGGATACAGCGCGAACTGCTCGATCTTCGAACCACGAATGGCGGTGTGCAGGTCGTAGTGCAGTCGCTGCCGATCCGGCAGGCTGAAGAAGCTCGCCGCCAGCCGTTCCAGCTCACAGGCGCGGATGGCTTCGGAACCGCTGGTTTGTTCATGCCGGCCGTTGAACAGCCGGTTGACATCCTGCTCGACGAAGCGCTCGCCCTTGCGGATCGCTTCCGGGTTACCGAACAGAAACAGAATGCGTGCACGCGGCTTCAGATCGCCGCGAGCGATGTCATGCAGCAGCCGATCGAGCAACTCGATCGGCGCTGTTTCATTGCCGTGGATGCCTGCCGACAGCAGCAGGTCCAGGCCATTGTCGCGCGCTTCGGGCGGCCGGACTTCCAGCGCACCCTCGCTCAACCAGCGCATGCGCACGCCTTCGACAGTCAGTTGAGTCTTCTCCGCCGGTTCGCGGCCGGCGAGGGTCAGTTCAAGCAGTTTGCCGAGGGCGAGCATAGAGCGGTTTCCTTAGTGATCGTGGTTGCAATCCGGGCCGTGCACGTGGTCTTCGTCGTCGCCGACGTCAGCCGGTTCCATTTCCAGTTGCAGACTTACCAGATTAGTTGCCAATGGGCGCAGCAGCAGGTTGGCGTACTCTTCGTCACCTTCCTCGACGTCCACGCCGATCAGCAGTTGGCCACGGCCGTCCTGCTGGATCCACAGCTCTTTGCCTTGCCACATGACCGCGACGCGGGTGCACGAGGTTTGCAGTTGCGTGCCGTCGGTGTCTTCAAGGATCAGCTGCAGGGAATCGCTCATGTTTTTACTCTCTTGGGGAGACAAGCCGCGCGTCGTGTTCAGGCGACGCGCCGGCCATCAATTGATCTGGAATGGATAAACCGCGCCCAGTTTAAGGATTTGCGTCAGTTCATCCAGTGCCGTCCGGCATTCAAGCAGCAACTGCGGGTCCGCCAGATCGGTTTCGCTCAGGCGGTCGCGGTAGTGCTTTTCAACCCATGCGGTCAACGAACCGTACAACGGGGCCGTCATGATAACCCCTGGGTTGACCGCCGCCAGCTCGGTTTCGTTGAGCGCGACGCGCAGTCGCAGGCACGCCGGGCCACCGCCGTTCTGCATGCTTTGCTTGAGGTCGAAGACTTTGACTTCGCGGATCAGCCCGCCGGAGCTGGTCAGACCTTGCAGGTAGTTCCACACGCGCTCGTTGCCACGGCACTCTTCCGGCACGATCAGCAGCATCGAGCCATCAGGACGCGACAGCAGCTGGCTGTTGAACAGGTAGGAGCGCACCGCATCGTCCACGGTGACCGCCGAACGCGGCACGCAGATCGACTGGAACTGGCCGCCGACCTTGGCCAGCTTGCCCTGCAACTCGGCCAGCATCTGCTCGGTGTCGAGGAACGCGTCCTCGTGATAGAACAGCACCTCGCCGTTACCCACCGCGATCACGTCGTTGTGGAATACGCCCTGATCGATCACCGCCGGGTTCTGCTGCGCATAAACCACGCCCTCGTCACGCAGACCGTGCAGACGCGCCACCGCTTGCGATGCTTCCAAGGTCTGGCGCGCCGGGTACTTCTGCGGCGCCGGGTAACGGGTGTCGAAGGCACTGCGACCGAACACGAAGAACTCGACACCTGCCTCGCCGTACTCACGGCAGAAACGCGTGTGGTTGGCTGCGCCTTCATCACCGAACTGCGCCACCGCCGGCAACGCGGCGTGGTGGGCGAAGTGTTGCTGATCGGCGAACATCGCGCCGAGCACGCGGCTGGTGGTCGGGTGTTCGATGCTGCGGTGGTATTTGCAGTTGAGGTTGGCGGCGGTGAAGTGCACGCGACCGTCAGCAGTATCGGCACTCGGGCTGACGGTGGCAGCGTTGGCCACCCACATGCTCGATGCCGAGCAACTGGCAACCAGCAACGGCATGGCTTCTTTCGCGGCGCGCTCGATCACTTGCGCGTCGGTGCCGCTGAAACCCAGACGGCGCAACGCGGCCACGTCCGGACGCTCCTGCGGCGCCAGCACGCCTTGCTGAAAGCCCATTTCCATCAGCGCTTTCATCTTCGCCAGACCTTGCAGCGCCGCTTCCTTCGGGTTCGAGGACTGCTGGCTGTTGCTCTGGGACGCAACGTTGCCGTAGGACAGACCACCGTAGTTATGGGTCGGCCCCACTAGACCGTCAAAATTGACTTCATAGGATTTCATCAGCGAGGCTCCACGAGAATCTGTTGTTATAGGCTTCAAGTAACAATTCAGTCAGACCGCGTCGCGGCCTTCGCGAGCAGGCTCGCTCCCACTTTGGAATGCAACTTCCTGTGGGAGCGAGCCTGCTCGCGAATAGGCATCACACCATTTTGATGCCAGGCGTCAGGGCCGCAGGCAACACCAGACTTGGGGTTTCCAGCGAGGCCACCGGGTACGCGCAGTAATCCGCCGCGTAGTAGGCGCTGGCGCGATGGTTGCCCGAAGCCCCGACGCCGCCGAACGGCGCGCTGCTCGCCGCACCGGTCAGTTGTTTGTTCCAGTTGACGATACCGGCGCGGCTTTCCAGCCAGAACTGCTGATAACGATCTTCGGAATCCGACAGCAAGCCAGCCGCCAGGCCATAAGCGGTGTCGTTGGCCTCAGCGATCGCCGCAGCGAAATCGGCGTAGCGAATCACCTGCAGCAACGGGCCGAACAATTCTTCGTCCGGACGCTCGGCCACGGCGGTCACATCGAGAATGCCCGGAGTCAGCAACGCCGACTGCGCTTGCGGCTGAGTCATCGCCAGCAACGACACCGCGCCATTGGCCAGCAGGTGTTGCTGGGCATCCATCAGCGCTTTCGCCGCGCCAAGGGAAATCACCGAGCCCATGAATGGCGCCGGCTGTTGATCGAACGCACCGACTTCAATCGTTGCGCTGACTTCCACCAGACGCTTGAGCAGGCTGTCGCCCCATGCGCCTTGCGGCACCAGCAGACGACGCGCACACGTGCAGCGCTGACCGGCGGAGATGAACGCCGACTGAATGATCGTGTACACCGCCGCGTCCAGATCAGCCACCTGATCGACCACCAGTGGGTTGTTGCCTCCCATTTCCAGCGCGAGGATCTTGTCCGGACGCCCGGCGAACTGCTGGTGCAGGTGATTGCCGGTACGGCTCGAACCGGTGAAGAACAGACCGTCGATGCCCGGGTTCGCCGCCAGCGCGATACCGGTTTCGCGAGCACCTTGCAGCAGGTTCAACACGCCGGCCGGAAGACCGGCTTCGATCCAGCACTTGACCGTCAGCTCGGCGACTTTCGGCGTCAGCTCGCTTGGCTTGAACAGCACGCTGTTACCGGCCAGCAGCGCCGGCACGATGTGGCCGTTCGGCAAATGACCCGGGAAGTTGTAAGGGCCGAACACCGCCACCACACCGTGTGGCTTGTGGCGCAGTACGGCGGTGGCGTCGCCCAGCGGGCCGCTCTTCTCGCCAGTACGTTCGCGATAGCTCTGCACCGAGATCGCGATCTTGTTGACCATGCTGGTGACTTCGGTCGCGGCTTCCCACAACGGTTTGCCGGTTTCCTCACCGATGGTGCGGGCCAGTTCGTCACTGTGGTTTTTCAGGGCGGCGGCGAAGGCTTCGAGCACGCTGATGCGCTCGTCCAGCGAACGCCGCGCCCAGCCCGGAAAGGCCTGACGCGCTGCCTGCACGGCGGACTCGACCTGAGCGGCAGTCGCGCCCTCCCCCGACCACAGCACTTCCTGGGTCACCGGGTTCAGCGACTGAAAGGCTTCGCCTTGACCGGCCAGCCATTCACCTGCGATGTATAGCGAATTCATTATTTCGACTCCCGAGCAGCAGACAACGCCACGGCGCGCACTTGATCGCCGGCGTTGAGTTGAAGACGTTTGGCGGTCAGCGGATCGACCACCAGCGTGCCGGCGGCCAGGCGGGCCGGCGCAGCGGTGATGCGGCAGTCTTCGCGCTTGCGGTTATGGATGATGAACGGCGTGGCGTCATCGCCCGGTGTACCGATCGCCAGCACCAGCGCTTCGCTGTCGCGGACTGCGCGGATCTTGCTGGTTTCACACTCGATGGCCGGGCCGGCGTCGAAGATATCGACGTAGCCCTGATAGCTGAAACCTTCGCTCTTGAGCATCGCCAGTGCCGGTTCAGTGTCGGGGTGTACTTGACCGATGACGTTGCGCGCATCCGGCGACAGGAAGCAGGTGTACAGCGGGAATTTCGGCATCAGTTCGGCAATGAACGCCTTGTTGCCAACACCGGTCAGGTAGTCGGCCTGGCTGAATTCCATCTTGAAGAAGTGCCGGCCCAGACTTTCCCAGAACGGCGAACGACCGGCCTCATCGGAGACGCCGCGCATCTCGGCGATGATCTTGTTGCCGAACAGCTCAGGGAACTCGGCGATGAACAGCATGCGCGCCTTGGACAGCATGCGGCCGTTCAGACCGCTGCGGTAATCGGCATGCAGGAACAGCGAGCACAGCTCGGAGTTGCCGGTGAGGTCGTTGGCGAGGAACAGCGTCGGAATCTCGCGATAGATGTTCAGCTCTTGCGAGGCGCTGACGGTCAGGCCGACGCGGAAGTTGTACCACGGCTCACGCAGACCGACCGCGCCGGCGATGGCGGAAATCCCCACCACGCGACCGTTGTCGTCTTCGAGCACGAACAGGTAGTCCGCATCGCCACGGCCGGCTTCGCCGCGAAAGGTCTTCTCGGCCCAGCCGACCCGATGGGTCAGGCGCTCTTCGTTGGCCGGCAACGTGGTCAGGCCGGTGCCGGTGCTGCGGGCCAGGTCGATCAGCGCGGATAAATCGCTGCTGCGTACGGGACGAACAATCATGCTATCTCCTCAAACGGGCCGCCTTCGCCACCCGTGAAACTCGCTAAGGCGTTAAACCGCCACCAGGCGCACGCTGGCACCTTCACCGACGCCCAGGGCTTCGGCTGCTTCCAGATCCAGGGTCACCGGTTTGCCCGGCGCGTAATCGAGTTCCAGCAGCACCGCGCGGTAATCCTGCAACTGCGCGTTGGCCACCAGATACTGGCGCCCGGCGCCTTTGACCGGCTCGCCGATCTTCACCGGCACTACACGGCTCTGGGCGATCGAACGGATCCCCGAAACACGCGCATGCAGGGTCGGGCCACCGTCGAAAATGTCGATGTAGTGATCGGTCTCGAAGCCTTCGCGCATCAGGATGTCGAAAGTGATCTGCGCACGCGGGTGCACCTGGCCCATCGCTTCTTGAGCGGAATCCGGCAGCAGCGGCACGTAGATCGGGTAATGCGGCATCAGTTCGGCGAGGAACGTGCGGCTCTTCAGGCCACACAGGCGTTCGGCCTCGGCGTAGTTGAGGTCGAAGAAGTTGCGCCCGATCGCGTCCCAGAATGGCGAGTCACCGTTTTCGTCGCTGTAACCGACGATCTCGGTCACCACCGAATCGGCGAAACGTTCCGGGTGGCTGGCGACGAACAGCAGGCGACCACGGGAGTTGAGCTCGGCCCACGGCGACCCCACCAGCTCACGCTGCACGTAGAAACTGGTCAGCAAGCTGTTGCCGGTCAGGTCGTGGCATTGCGAGAGCACGTGGATCTTGTTGTGGATCTTCAGCTCGCGGGAGGCGTGGACGAAGGTCTCGTTGCGGAAGCTGTAGAACGGCTCGGAGTAACCGGCCGAGGCAACGATGGCCGAGCAGCCGACCAGTTTGCCGGTGGCGGAGTCTTCGAGGACGAAAAAGTAGCTCTCCTCCCCGTTGAAACTCACTTCGGCGGCGAACGAGGCTTCGCTCGCGGCGATCTTGTCGCTCAGACGTTCCACGTCATCCGGCAAGGAAGTGACACCAATCGGACTGTCCGCAGCCAGACGCTGTACCTCGCCCAGATCAGCCATTTGCGCAGGGCGCATCACCAGCATGGTGTCACTCCTTTCTCTTATAAAAATCACAGAAAAAACACCGGATACTGTGGGAGCGAGCCTGCTCGCGAAAGCGGTCTATCTGTCAGCAAAAATGTTGACTGACACGCCCTCTTCGCGAGCAGGCTCGCTCCCACAATGGAACTCGCCCGGTATCAAAATTGGGTTCGACGCCCGAATCCTCGGGCGCCGAAGGGTCTATCAGGCTTGCGTCAGTGTTGCCGCGGCGCGTTCGAAGCGGTCCAGACCGGCATCGATATCGGCGTCTTCCACCACCAGGCTCGGGGCGAAACGGATCACGTCCGGGCCGGCCTGCAGAATCATCAGGCCTTCTTTTTCAGCGGCGTTGAAGATGTCCTTGGCCTTGCCTTTCCAGGCGTCGCTCAGCACACAACCGATCAACAGACCGAGGCCACGCACCTGAGTGAACAGGCCGTACTTCTCGCCGATCTGCTGCAGACGGGTCTTGAATTTGTCGTGCTTGGCGTTGACGCCGCTCAGCACCTCAGGGGTGTTGATCACGTCGATCACCGCTTCGGCAACCGCGCACGCCAGCGGGTTGCCGCCGTAGGTGGTGCCGTGGGTGCCGACGACCAGATGTTTGGCCAGCGCTTCAGTGGTCAGCATCGCGGCGATCGGGAAACCACCGCCCAGGCTCTTGGCGCTGGTCAGGATGTCCGGGGTCACGCCGTAATGCTGATAGGCGAACAGGTGGCCGGTACGGCCCATGCCGGTCTGCACTTCGTCGAACACCAGCAGCGCGTTGTTCGCGTCGCACAGTTCACGGGCACCTTGCAGGTAAGCCAGTTCGGCCGGCAGTACACCGCCCTCGCCCTGGATAGGTTCGAGCACGACCGCACAGGTCTTGTCGGACACCGCCGCTTTCAGCGCGGCCAGATCGTTGTAAGGAACGTGGGTGATGCCGGTGATTTTCGGACCGAAACCGTCGGAGTACTTCGACTGGCCACCGACGTTAACGGTGAACAGGGTACGACCGTGGAAGCTGTTGAGCGCGGCGATGATCTCGTACTTCTCGCTGCCGAAACGGTCGAACGCCACGCGACGGGCCAGCTTGAACGCGGCCTCGTTGGCTTCGGCGCCCGAGTTGCAGAAGAACACGCGCTCGGCGAACGTGGCGTCGATCAGCTTGTGCGCCAGGCGCAGGGCCGGCTCATTGGTGAACACGTTAGACACGTGCCACAGCTTGTTCGCTTGCTCGGTCAAGGCACCGACCAGCGCCGGATGCGCGTGGCCCAATACGTTTACGGCAATCCCGCCGGCGAAGTCGATCAGCTCGCGACCGCTCTGGTCCCAGACGCGGGAACCGGCGCCACGCACCGGAATGAAAGCGGCAGGCGCGTAGTTGGGAACCATTACCTGGTCGAAATCGGCGCGTTGTACCGCAGCGTGCTCAACGGACATCGGAGTCTCCTGAAGAGGAACACCCGCCTGAAACTGGCGAGCGATGGGGGGATTGTAAGGACAGTTTTCAGCCCGGCCTTGCCGCCAAGCGACAACTTCTTATAGCGCAAACCCCGGATTTTCCCGGGTTTACGGCAATGCGACATATAGCGTCGCAAAGGCGCAGTTTAAACTGCACGCCGCCATTTGCGCAGACGTACCGGGGATCTTAATCAAGAGAGTTTTGTGGCGTGCGGTATATATGTACCGCACATCGAATCAACGGCCGGTGTTTGCTAGGGACCTTTCTCCAGGCAAACGGCCTCACCCCATGATTCAAGAAACCACACCCGCCCTCGCGACACTGCCCGACCCACTGCTGCTACCCCGGCAGGACGCACACTATCAACCGCTGCTCCAGGCCATCCCGACATGGCTGATGCAGGCTGCGGCACACAAGCGCACGGCATTGAAACGGGCCAGTCCGCTACTGCCCGCCAACCTCAAACAGGCATCACTCACCGAGCATGCAAAACTGCGCGCGCTTAATGCCTCGCACTGGACCGCACACAACCGCGTCGAACGAAGCCTTGCCCGGTTGCAGGACGCCAAAGCGTTCGCCGAACCGCTGCTACGCGCCGAGATAGAAAACCGTTTTGGCCTCAAACTGGATGTCAGGCAGACCTTCCTGCGCCTGTACCTGCCCGACCATGTTCCGTGGCTGCGCATCAAATCCGGCGCCGCACGCACCTGGACCGTCTCGTTGCTGGACGCCGCGCTACACAATTTTGAAAGCAGCGAGACCAGCGCTGACGCCTTTGAGTCCGCCTCGGGTTATGTCAGTCAGCCCTCACCTGACGGCCAGTTCAGCGTGCTGCCGAACATCCCCAAGGCGATGCCGATCCCTGCCTTCACCCGCCTGTGTCGCGACCTGGATATCGGCCGCCGCTACAACACTTATCTGCAAGACAATCTGGGCATCAGCAATCCGCTGGTCGCAGCCGTGCTGCAACCGCAGGTTTGCACGAGTGACAAAGCCGCCCTGGTCGCCGCCCTGCAAATGGCCTACATGCAAAAGCTGCTGGGGGCCGATGTCCATCGCCTGATCCTCGGGCTGCTCGATGGCTTGCAGCATTTGCGCCTCAATCGTCAGGCGTGGCATTGCCATGCGCTGACGATGATGAAAGTCAGCCTGACCGGCATCGTGCTGTTCGCGCCGAATCTTGAGGCTGCACACGCAGCAGCGCGAGTCGTGGTTTATATTCCTGATGACCCACAACACCCAGTCAAGGAATACGCCAGTTCCGCTGCCTTCGCTGAGGAGCTGGCGCAACGCCTGCGCGATCCGGACTATCAGGTGTTCTTCAGCCGTTTCATCGACCATGCCGATCGCGGCGCTTTCTTCGGCCAGTTGCGGGCCATGCTCAACCCCGTCACCTGGCAACCCGTACCGGTCGGCGATCCACGCCCCACCTGGCGCGAGCATCCAACCGTGCGGCCTGCTCTGCAGATCGTCGCGACCCCAATCCGGGGTGAGCTGTGGGTTTACCTCTACCAGCGCAAGCTCGACAAGATGCTCAACGATGCCCGCGTCATCGCCGTCTCGACGGCCATGGTCGATCGCAAGGCGCGCTGGGCACTCTGGGATTCCTTCACGGACATCGCACAGTCGTTGCTCAACCTCGTCGCGTTCGTCGCCTTGCCATTCGTGCCATTTCTCGGCGAGCTGATGCTTGCCTACACGGCCTACCAACTGCTCGACGAGACGTTCGAAAGCATCGTCGACTGGGCCGAAGGACAACCCCGCGAAGCGTTCGCGCATTTGATCGGCGTCGTGGAGTCCATGGTGCAGGTCGGCACCTTCGCCGCCGGCGGCGCTATCGCCGTCAGCGAGTTTCGCGCGCTGTTGCCTGCCAATGTCGTCCAGTTCATCGACCGCTTCATTCCGGTGAAAACGGCCAATGGCAAGACCCGCTACTGGAAACCCGACCTGCGCCCTTACGAGTGGCCCGCCACGCTGTCCAAAGACGCCAGAACCGATGCACTGGGCCTGCAAACCCACCAGGGCAAGAGCCTGCTGGCCCTGGAAGACAAGTTGTATGCCGTCAGCCTTGACCCCGAAACGGGCGCCCATCGCATCGACCA
The DNA here is from genome assembly GCF_030209055.1 of Pseudomonas sp. lyk4-TYG-107. Classification (NCBI taxonomy): domain Bacteria; kingdom Pseudomonadati; phylum Pseudomonadota; class Gammaproteobacteria; order Pseudomonadales; family Pseudomonadaceae; genus Pseudomonas; species Pseudomonas sp. lyk4-TYG-107. The sequence goes on along the minus strand of NZ_JARVST010000007.1, from coordinate 248,097 downwards.
TCCGACGCGCCCCGAGGCTTACAAACCCGCACTCAGGCACAACACCGCAGGCGCCTGGCAAACCGAAATTGACCAGCCACTGGCTTGGGATCGCGCCACCGTGCTGAGCCGCAGCAGTGCGCAGATGCAGCGCCTTCCCGCCGCTCTGCGGGAGCGCCTGCTGAATATCAGTGGCTGCGAGGAAAACACCCTGCGCCAGATGCACGTCGAGCGCGATCAATTGCCACCCTTACTCAGTGACACGCTGCAGCGCTGGCAGATCGATCAGGACATTCAATTGTTCATCGAGCAGATTGGCAGCTCGAATGCCGAGGATTACCTCAAGGCCGACCCGGCCACCCAACTGCAACTGCTTTTCGACAACGGCGACTGGCCTGCCGACCGAGGCCTGCAACTGATCGACCGTCAAGGCAGAACCCTGTGGCGCAGCCCCGTCGCCGATATGCCCTTCATACAAATCGAGGGCTCACGACTGGACGATGGCGACCTGCTCAAGACCTGTCTGCAACGCCTGACAGAATCGCAACGAAGGCGGCTATTGAGCGAAGCCCTGCATACGCCCGCACCCTCGGCCGAGGCCCGCGCAACTAGCCTGCGGCGCAGCGTCGCCGAGCTGGCAAAGCGCAAACGCCAAAGCCTGTTCGAGGATCAATATCGTCAGTTACAGCGCGGCGCCAGCCCGCTGGTACAGGTACTGATGGATGCCGAACCCGGCCTGCCGAAGGCGTTGGCGCAATCGATACTTGAAACGGCAAGTGATGCCGAATACCTGCAATTACAGCGCGGAACACTCTCCGAAAGACTGGCCACTCTGACCCAGGAAACGGGTCTGCAAGTGCGCGTAACCCGAGCCTTTGAGGGGCTTGAGCTGCAAGCGACAGTCAATAATCTGGATACGGATCGGCTGGCCCTCCACTCGCTGCCACGCTTGCCGGGCTGGTCGCCGTCGATACGAATGGAGCTCAGGCACTACAGCCATAGCGGGCAACTGATCGACAGCCTCGGCGCGCAGGACGCGCTCATTCGCAAAGTGCTGGTACTGACCGAACAGGGCGACTATCAGCCGTTCGACGCTAGCGGTGAGTCACTCAGCGCGCCGGGTTCACTGTATTCAAGCCTGCTGCATGCCCTGCCCGACGCAGAACGTTCGGCGCTGAACATCCACATCACGCAAGACCTGCAGCTCAAGCAGTTGATTCGTGACCACGCGCTCGACCGTCAAGCGTTGCTGAACCTGCTGTCGCAAAATCCGATTCGCAAACCCGCTTACGACCCCACCGTGATGCGCCTGCGTGGCGGTACCAGTGGCTATCGGCGCATGCCTACCAATACGCCGACGCTGCACGCCCATGCCCACTGGCTGCTGCCGCACTTGCTGCCCGAGGAACTCAATGCATTCGTCGAGCGCCTGCAACGCCATCCGAACGGCCCGCGAGCGGAGCTGAGCCGCTTGATCACTGAACGCAACCGCCTCGACGCGGTGCTGAGTCCGTGGACTGAGGGTATTCCCCTCGTTCATCCGGAGACCGGTGCCCGCCTCACCACCGAGCAATACGCGATCCAGCGTCATCGCCGACGGCAGATGCGGGTCGACATCCTGGACTGCTGGAAGCAGCAGGTTTCCTTGCCGGAGAACACCGAGCAGACCATCGATCTGCGCCTGTCACAGTCAATCATCGGAGAGCTGCCACAACTTGAGGTGAACTTCAGTCACGTGGACTACCTGACCATCGAGGGGATCGGCAGCACTCAGGGTATACACGGTTTTCTAAACTGCTTCTCCGGCCTGCGTCGCCTGGCGCTGCGCAATTTCCAGCTGGGCAACCTGCCGGAGTCGATCAGCCAGTCGCCACAACTGCGCGAGCTGATTCTCAGCGACTGCAGCATCACCCTGACAGCCGAGAGCCACACAACACTGGCAGCCTTGACTCACCTGAGAACCCTAGACCTGTTCAGGAACCCGCTCGGACTCACCCCCAATGTCGAAAAAATGCCCCGACTCAATTACATCGATGTGTCGGAGACCGGCATTTCCGAACTGCCACCCGGCCTGCTCACGCGCCCGCTATTGCGCACCGCGCTGCTCAACGACAACCAGATCCAGTCGTTGTCTCCCGCCCTTTTCGAGCTGCCCAACAACGTTCCGGAAGGCTTCGATCTGAGCGGCAATCCGATTGCCAACGCAGACCGGGAGCACATCAAACGCCACTTCAACGACACCCGCCAGGACTTCGGCGTAATGGCCGAACAGGCTGATCTGCTGCGCGTACAGGCGCTGTACACACACATGGATCTGGAACAGGCCAGTGAATTTTTCTATCTGCTACCCGGCACCCTGACCGAGGGGCGAATCGAACTTGCACGGCTTGAGCGTGAATACAGCGACTTGAGTAGCAACCTCGCCAACTGGGCGACCGACCACCCTGCCTTGCACCCGATCAGTGGCGAGCCCTTCACGATTGAGCAAGTGCTGAACGAGCACGCCGCACGTCACGAATTCAAATCGCTCATTGAACAGTGCTGGCGCCGGGAAACCGAGCAAGACGAACCGGATCAGAACCTCCAGCCACTGCATGACTTGAACCTGGCGACGATCATCCGCGGCGACTTGCCCGTACTCAATGCTGATTTCAGCCATGTCACGCATCTGTACCTCAGAAGCCTGCCGGGTCAGACGTTTGGAATTGACAGGTTTGTCGAGACGTTTGCCAGCCTCAGAGGACTGACGATTTATCAATATCGGCTTGAACACATTCCGCCGGCGGTGTTTCGCATGGCCAAGCTGACCTATTTGTCGCTTTCACACTGCGAGTTGACGCTCACGCCGCAAAACGCCCTTGAGCTTGCGCAAATGGAGCGCCTCGATCACCTGGACTTGAGTGACAACCCGTTGGGCGAGACGCCGGATGTCAGCCAGATGACTAATCTGCAAACGCTGATGCTGGACAACAGCGGCATCACCAGCCTGCCGCCGGGCTTGCTGCAACTCGAACACCTGGAAATCGCCGACCTGAGCGACAACGCAATCACCCAGGTTCCCAGCGATATCCTGGAGTTGCCAGAAGAGCGTGCGGACAAATTCAGCCTGCGGAGCAATCCGCTCTCTGAGCTGAGCCTGCAACGACTGATCGCCTACTTCAGAAAGCACCGCATCGATTTTGGCGTGGAAGCCGTCATCGAGCGGGCGGAAATGGAGGTGTCCACGTCCGAAGATTCCGGGGTCGATGAGTAACGCTCAGCGGGTTCTGCCGGGGTGCGTCAACCGCGCTCCGGCGGCACTGACGACAGTTCGAACGGACTGCTGCTGCGCCGCTGGTTGCGATCTTCGCGCGGCGTGGCGCCGAAGAAGTTGCGGTAGGCGCTGGAGAAATGCGGCCCGGAGGAGAAACCGCAGGACAGGCCAATCTGGATGATCGACTTGCTGGTTTGCATCAACATCTGCCGGGCCTTGTTCAGGCGCAACTCCAGGTAGTACTGGCTCGGCACGCGGTTGAGGTATTGCTTGAAGATCCGCTCCAGCTGTCGACGGGACACGCACACGTGCTGGGCGATTTCGTCGGTGGTCAGCGGCTCTTCGATGTTGGCTTCCATCAGCAACACCGCTTGGGTGAGCTTCGGATGGCTGGAACCGAGGCGGTTCTGCAGTGGAATGCGCTGGCGTTCACCGCCCTCGCGGATGCGCTCGACCACCAGTTCTTCGGACACCGCACCGGCCAGTTCTGCGCCATGATCACGGGCCAGCACCGCCAGCAGCAGGTCGAGCACCGACATGCCACCGCACGCGGTCAGGCGATCGCGATCCCAGTCGAACAGGTGACTGGTGGCGATGACTTTCGGGAAACGCTCGGCGAAATCGTCCTGCCAGCGCCAGTGCACAGCCGCGCGATAACCGTCGAGCAGACCGAGCTGCGCCAACGGATATACGCCTGCCGACAGGCCACCGATCACGCAACCGGCCCGCACCAGTTGCTTGAGCGCGCTGCTGAGGGCCGGGGCCAGGGTGGTCGGCGGCTCGTCGGCGAGCAAAAAGAGTTTCTGGAAGTTTTCCAGCTTGCCGGTCCACGCCTCGCCCGGCAGTTGCCACGCCCCCTCGGCCGCAACGTCTGTCACGGTTTCGGCCTGGAGGAACGACAATTCGTAAACCACCTCCGGATGCACCCGCTGAGCAACACGCAAGGCCTCCTCCGCCAGCGCCAGCGTCAGAGCTTTAGTGCTGGGCCAAATCAGGAAACCAATTCGATGGGCAGTCATGGGCGGGCAATCCGAAACGAAGAACGGTGATGAAGGCATGGGCCAATGCTAGCCCGTAATCGAAGCTGTCGCAGGTCCATTGTGGGAGCGGGCTTGCTCGCGAAGGCGGTGGTTCAGGCAGCAATGATGTTGACTGATCGACCGCTTTCGCGAGCAAGCCCGCTCCCACAGGGGGACCGAGCCAGTCTTCAGGTCGCGAAGCATGACCTAATCTGGTGCATAACGGCAGCGATTACTTGAGGCTGCCCGACAGGAATTGTTGCAAGCGCTCGGATTGCGGATTGACCAGCACTTCGCGCGGGTTGCCGCTCTCTTCCACGACACCTTTGTGCAGGAACACCAACTGGTTCGACACTTCACGGGCGAAGCCCATTTCGTGCGTGACCACGACCATGGTGCGGCCTTCCTGAGCGAGGGCCTGCATGACTTTGAGCACGTCGCCGACCAGTTCCGGATCGAGCGCCGAAGTCGGTTCGTCGAACAGCATCACTTCCGGCTCCATCGCCAGCGCACGGGCAATTGCCACACGCTGCTGCTCGCCACCGGACATGTGCCCCGGGAACGCGTCTTTACGATGGGCCACACCGACCTTGTTCAGGTAGTGCTCGGCCTTCTCGCGCGCTTCAGCCTTGGACACGCCCAGCACGTGGACCGGCGCTTCCATGATGTTTTCCAGCGCAGTCATGTGCGACCACAGGTTGAAATGCTGGAACACCATCGAGAGACGCGAGCGCATGCGCTGCAGCTGTTTCGGATCAGCGGCTTTCAGCGCGCCGTCCTTGTTCGCTACCAGTTTCAACTCTTCGTTGTTGAGCAGGATCTTGCCCGCGTGCGGCTGCTCAAGCAGGTTGATGCAGCGCAGGAAAGTACTTTTGCCGGAGCCACTGGAGCCGATGATGCTGATCACATCGCCGGCTGCCGCTTTCAGGGACACGCCCTTGAGCACTTCGTGACTGCCATAGCGTTTATGCAGGTCTTGGACTTCAAGTTTGTACATGCGGTCGGTTCTCACAAAAACAGTCAGTCAGTCGTTGAGCAAGCGCCCGTGACGCAGCGCTTCGCGCCCCGCCACCTTGGCCAGCCAGAAACCGGGTTGGGCATAGCGCAGCCGTTCAATGGCAAACAGCACCCCGGACGTACCAGCACACACCGTGCTGACCCGATCGGACACAGGGTCGATCACTTCGAAAATCTCATCCCCGGCGTCAACCCACTCGCCGGGTTTACGCAGAAAACTCACCACACCGGGGTGCGGCGCCAACAGTAATTCAGTTCCTTCGAACGGCATGCCTTCGCACGGCTCGCTGGCCGGCTTCGGCCACTCGCCAGTGATCAGGCCTTGCTCGGCAAGGAACGCCAGAATGCCTTCAGCCCAGGCTTGCGCATCAACGCGGTCGGTATTGGCCTGACCGCCGAGCTCGACGGTGGTCGCCAGGCACGCCAGTGGAATCTGCGCGTCGGGGAACTGCCGCGACAGACGCAACCACGGCAACGAGCACGCTTCATCGAAGGAGCTGCCGCCGGAATCTTCCGCCAGCAAACCGACCTTCACATTCAGGTGCGCCGCCAACGAGCGCCACTGCGGCCAGTGCTGCGGCAGTGCATACATGTGCAGCGCGGCTTCAGCGTCGCAGTGCAAGTCGAGCACCACGTCGGCAGTGCAGGCGTGGCTGAGCAAAACGCGCTGCATGCCTTGCAACTGGCTGCTCGCCTCGGGCAATGCCGCCAGATGATCGGTCATGGCCTGACGGATCAGCCGAATGTTGGCGTGCGGATCGTCACCAAGACGCTCGGCCAGCGTCGCCGCCACCGGCGCGCTCAGCTCGACGAAATCGCGGTTGAAATTCTTGCCGCTGCCCGCCTCGAAACGCCCCTGATGATTGCCTTGCAGCAATTGGCCGAGGCCCAGCGGGTTGGCGACCGGTACCAGCTCGATCACACCGTTGAGCAGACCTTGGGCTTCGAGTTCGCCGAGGCGTTTTTTCAGCTCCCAGGCGGTGCGCATGCCCGGCAGTTCGTCAGCGTGCAGGCTGGCTTGGATGTAAGCCTTGCGCTCGCCGCTGCCGAAGCGGAAGACCGAGATCTTGCGCTCGCTGCCCAGGTGGCTCCACGGCAATACGTGGTCGATGCGTTCCATATCAGTGCTTCCGCGGGGCGAGGTAGCTCAACCAGCGGCGCTCGGCCAGCTTGAACAGCTTCACCAGAATGAAGGTCAGGCACAGGTAGAACACGCCGGCGGTGATGTACGCCTCGAACGGCAGGTAATACTGCGCGTTGACGGTACGGGCCGCGCCGGTGATATCGATCAGGGTCACGATGGACGCCAGACTGGTGGTCTGCAGCATCATGATCACTTCGTTGCTGTACTGCGGCAGCGCCCGGCGCAGGGCCGATGGCAACAGGATGCGCTTGTACAGTTTGAAGCGCGACATGCCCATGGCCTTGGCGGCTTCAATCTCGCCGTTCGGCGTGGCCTTGAGGCTGCCGGCGATGATTTCGGCGGTGTAGGCGCTGGTATTGATCGCGAACGCCAGGCACGCACAGAACGTGGCGCTGGACAGCCACGGCCACAAGAAGCTTTCACGCACAGCTTCGAACTGGGCCAGACCGTAATAGATCAAAAACAGTTGCACCAGCATCGGCGTGCCGCGGATCACGTAGGTGTAGAGCCACGCGGCGCCGTTAACGATCGGGTTCTTGGAGACGCGCATCAGGCCCAGCGGCAGTGCCGCCAACAGACCGAACAACAGCGACAGCGCGAGCAGTTTGAGGGTGGTCAGCAGGCCGCCGAGGTACAGCGGCATGGCCTCCCAAATGACGTTGTAGTCGAAGATCATAGATCAGCCGCCCTTACGCCTACCGAGTAGCGCTTCTCAAGGTGACGCAGCGCCAGCAACGAGACACTGGTGATCACCAGGTACATCGCCGCCACTGCGAGGAAGAAGGTGAAAGGCTCGCGGGTGGCATCTGCCGCCTGCTTGGCCTTGAACATCATGTCTTGCAGACCGACCACCGAAATCAGCGCGGTCGCCTTGGTCAGCACCAGCCAGTTGTTGGTGAAGCCAGGAATCGCCAGGCGAATCATCTGCGGCACCATCACCCGGAAGAACACCTGAAAACTGCTCATGCCGTACGCCATGCCCGCTTCGGCCTGGCCTTTTGGGATCGCCATGAACGCGCCACGGAAGGTTTCCGAAAGGTACGCACCGAAGATGAAACCGAGGGTGCCGATACCGGCGGCCAGCGGGTTCAGGTCGATGTAGTCGTCATAGCCGAGCATCGGCGCAACACGGTTGAGCAGGTCCTGACCGCCGTAGAAGATCAGCAGGATCAGCACCAGGTCGGGAATCCCGCGGATCACCGTGGAATACAGATCGCCCAGCCACGCCAGCCAGCGAATCGGCGACAGGCGCAACGCGACCCCGATCAGCCCGAGAACGATGGCCAGGGCCATGGACGACAAGGCGAGCTGAAGCGTCAGCCATGCGCCATCGAGGATGACAGCCCCGTAGCCTTTCAACATGATTCAGGTCCTCGAAAGTTGGGATGAAAAAATGGCGCAAACCGCAGAGATCCTGTTGCTTGCGCCATTTCTGACTTGTCGCAGAGACGTGTTACTTGCCGTAGATATCGAAGGCGAAGTACTTGTCCTGGATAGCTTTGTATTTACCGTTTTCACGGATGGCCGCGATGGCCGCGTTGATCTTGTCTTTCAGCGCGTCACCCTTGCGCACAGCAATGCCTACGCCGTCGCCGAAGTATTTGACGTCGGTGAACTGCGGGCCAACGAAGGCGAAGCCTTTGCCGGAATCAGTGTTCAGGAAGCCGTCCTGCAGCAGGGTGGCATCAGCCACGGTACCGTCGAGGCGACCGGCGGCCACGTCGAGGTAGATTTCGTTCTGCGAACCGTATGGTTTGATCTCGGCACCCAGCGGGGCCAGGACTTCGCGGGCGAAACGCTCGTGGATCGAACCACGTTGCACGCCGATGTTCTTGCCTTTGAGCTCAGACAGGTTGTCGCTGACAACGGTGCCTTGCTTCATGACCAGACGGGCCGGGGTGTTGTAGTACTTGTTGGTGAAGTCCACGGATTTCTTGCGGTCTTCGGTGATCGACATGGACGACAGGATCGCGTCGATCTTGCGCACTTTCAGTGCAGGGATCAGACCGTCGAACTCTTGCTCGACCCACTGGCACTTGACCTTCATTTCTTCACACAGGGCATTGCCGATGTCGTAGTCGAAACCAACGATGCTGCCATCCGGCGCTTTGGAAGCGAACGGAGGGTAAGCCGCTTCGATACCGATCTTCAGAGGTTTTTCATCAGCGAAGGAATTCAGCGACAGCACGGACAGTGCCAGGGCGCCAAGCAGCACAAGTTTCTTCATCTTGGGACTCCATCGGTAAAGGGCAAAAACGGCAGAGTGAGCGACAGCCCAATATGCGAATGGGTGAATCGGGAAAGCGGTGCAGCATCGGTGGGAAATTTCCCATTGAAACCCTCGGGGTTTCAACGTCAGCCACGATGAGCGAGTGATCGGCATTCTAACGACAGGCCCGAAGCCGATATTTCTTCAATGCGACAACTAATTACAGATGCACAGAGAAACCCGCTTGAGCGCATTGACAGCCTTGCAAATTCATGCAAGAGCGAAAGACAGTGAACCGATCTATGCTGCAAATTGCGGGCCTATTATTCGCAAACCCTTCTAATCCGGCAAGCGCAGCGTTGTGTCTTATTTTTCACTGGGGGTTTTGAGGCTCTAAAACGGGGCATTGCGTTTCCCTTCGCCCCGGTTTGACGCGGGCGGTTACACATTCGGTTACGTGGAAGGCAGGCGGTAACAGCGGGAAATGTCTTACGGGGGAGATCGATAATTATTGGTTGGGTGGTTTGTGTTTCTGACGGGGGATTACTGCGGCGTCTGACAGATGGCTATCGCCGGCAAGCCAGCTCCCACAGAGATCTCAGTTGATAATGACATCTCATACACACCCAAAAACCTGTGGGAGCTGGCTTGCCAGCGATGAGGCCAGCAAAACCACCACAAATTCCAGACACAAAAAAACCCCACCCGGCATCACCGGACAGGGCTTTTCAATGCATCAGACAGGCTTAAGCCACATTCATCGTCTTGTGCGTATCAATCAAATGCTGCACCACACCCGGATCCGCCAGGGTCGAGATATCCCCCAACCCATCGTACTCAGCCGTAGCAATCTTGCGCAGAATCCGCCGCATGATCTTGCCCGAACGGGTCTTCGGCAGCCCCGGCGCCCACTGGATCACGTCCGGCGAAGCGATCGGGCCGATCTCTTTGCGCACCCAGTTCTTTAGCTCCAGACGCAGTTGCTCGCTCGGCTCTTCGCCATTCTTCAAGGTGACGTAGACATAAATGCCCTGCCCCTTGATGTCGTGCGGCACACCAACCACCGCCGCTTCGGCGACTTTCGGGTGGGCGACCATCGCGCTTTCGATCTCGGCGGTGCCCATGCGGTGGCCGGAGACGTTGAGCACGTCGTCGACACGCCCGGTGATCCAGTAGTAACCATCCGCGTCACGCCGCGCACCGTCACCGGTGAAATACATGCCACGGAAGGTCTTGAAGTAGGTGTCGACAAAGCGGTCATGGTCGCCATACAGCGTGCGCGCCTGACCCGGCCACGAATCGAGAATCACCAGATTGCCCTCGGCCTCGCCCTCGATGATGTTGCCGAGGTTGTCGACCAGCGCCGGCACCACACCGAAGAACGGACGTGCCGCCGAACCCGGCTTCAGTGCATGCGCACCCGGCAGTGGGCTCATCATGTTGCCGCCGGTTTCGGTCTGCCACCAGGTATCGACAATCGGGCAACGGGACTTGCCGACATTCTTGTAGTACCAGTCCCAGGCTTCCGGGTTGATCGGCTCGCCGACCGAACCGAGCAGACGCAGGCTGCTGCCATCAGCGCCCTCAACGGCGGCGGTGCCCGAAGCCATCATCGCGCGGATCGCGGTCGGTGCGGTGTAGAGGATGTTGACCTTGTGCTTGTCGACGATCTTCGCCACCCGGGTGATGTCCGGGTAGTTCGGCACGCCTTCGAACAGCAGCGTGGTCGCGCCATTGGCCAGCGGGCCGTAGACGATGTAGCTGTGGCCGGTGACCCAGCCGACGTCGGCGGTGCACCAGTAGATTTCGCCCGGACGGTAGTCGAACACACGCTCGTGGGTCATCGCCGCGTACAGCAGATAACCGCCGGTGGTGTGCTGCACGCCCTTCGGTTTGCCGGTCGAGCCAGAGGTATAAAGGATGAACAGCGCTTCTTCGGCGCCCATCTCTTTTGGCGCGCAGACGGTGCCCGCCACTTTCATCAGGTCTTCGTACCAGATGTCGCGATGCTGGTTCCACTTGATGTCGCCACCGGTGCGCTTACACACGATGACTTTCTGGATGCTGCTGGTTTCCGGGTTGGTCAGCGCGTCGTCGACGTTGGCCTTCAGCGAGATCTTCTTGCCGGCACGGATGCCTTCGTCAGCGGTGATGACCACTTTCGATTTGCAGTCGATGATCCGCCCCGCCAGCGCCTCCGGCGAGAAACCACCGAACACCACCGAATGAATCGCGCCGATCCGGGTGCAGGCCAGCATGGCGACCACGGCTTCAGGGATCATCGGCATATAGATAGTCACCACGTCGCCGCGGTGCACGTCCTGACCACGCAGGGCGTTGGCCAGTTTGCACACTTGCTCGTGCAGTTCGCGGTAGGTGATGTTACGGCTTTCGGAAGGATCGTCGCCTTCCCAGATGATTGCGACTTGGTCGCCGCGCTCGGCCAGATGACGGTCGAGGCAGTTGTAGGAAACGTTCAGGGTGCCGTCGGCGAACCATTTGATGTCGACATGGTGATCGTCGAAGGAAGTCTGCTTCACCGTGGTGAAAGGCTTGATCCAGTCGAGGCGCTTGGCTTGCTCGCGCCAGAAACCGTCAGGGTTGACGACCGACTGCTGGTACATGGCTTTGTAGGTCGCCTCGTCAGTCAGCGTATTGGCCAGAACCTCGGGACGAACGGGATACAGAGAAGCCGCACTCATCTTTCTTACCTCGGTGGAATAGTTGTTTTTGTATGACCCCGTTGTAGCCGGGCCGGGCCCATAGAACCATTCGACGATGGTAGTAACAAGCCCCTACAAAACATGGCGATACCCAGACAGCAAGCCCGACGCACTACCCCCAAACACCCCAAACCCCTTGTAGGAGCTTGCCTGCAAGCGATCCAGACAACTCGGTTCCCCAGACAAATTGCATCGCCAGAAAACGCTCTTCCCCACCCTGACGACCGATTGTTACCAAATCTGCCAAAAGTGTTTATCAAAACCCCACCTGTTTACCCCCACCCCTCCTCCCTAAAATCCACCTCGCCGACAAGGCAAACGCGATTAACAACGTTACAGCCCCCACGAAGGCCGTTAATCCAGCTCTCAAGTAATAACTGCAAATGATGAAGTTCCACACGCAACCCTAAAAAGGTTGCGTGACCCCACTCGACCTCAAAAAGGTAAATCTGAAATGAAAGCTTTATTGGTTCTGGCCCTCAGCAGTCTGTGCGCAACCGCCATGGCAGACGAGGTCCCGACTGATGTCGCACAGCAACAACCGGTGATCGAGGAATACACTTACTCCACTCACCTGGACATCGCCAAAGTTGTATCGATGAGCGAAGTGCCGAATGTCTGCGAAGTGGTACCGGCCAAAATGGAGTACGACGACTCCAAGGGTCAGCGCCATATCCTGCGTTACAGCGTCATGGGTAATGGCTGCACCAATTGATGATTGAGACTGCACCGAATCGGACCGCTCAGCGCCTCATTTGAGGGTCGATTCCAGCCCGGCTTCGGTCGGGCTCAGTTGTGTCTGGAGTCGTCAAAAATGCTTGCAAAACACTAGATGTAGTAAAAAACCGGTTTTTTTGTTCGTTTTTTGAGCAAATCCACAATCGCGAGATTTTTACGAAAAAAAATCTATCCCCGGCAAAGCCCTGTAAACCCGCACTCTCATCGAAAAACCACCCTCCTCGACCGCTCCATGCGCGGATTCGCCTCAGCACAGCCGTGTTTTTTTCCCTATAATGCCGCCCTAATCGGGTCAGCAATATTCCCTTACAGGGAGCAAAAGCCATTCTGAAGCCCCGCAGCAGCGTCAACGCTGATCTGCGCCCGTCAGAGGCTCTCGGAAACCCGTACAAAATTCTGTTTTATTGCCTGCCTTGGCTGCCGCAAAAAACGATTCCTTAAGATCCAACGCGGTCTGTACGACCGTGTGAAAAACCAACCAATCAGGTTTCACACGGGGCGACAGGCCCTCACGCAGGAGACGACACGTCATGCTGAGCTGGGACGAATTCGACAAAGAAGACAGTGAAGTAGCAACCGTGAAAGGCGCCAACGCCGGCCACGCTACTGAAGCCAACATGGACCGCCTCGACAGCGCCGGCGGTGCCGCAGCGCTGGAAGCCCGCGCCGTGACCGCCGACGACTCGGCCGCCGTGGCCCGCGCCAAGGCAGCACTGGATTCCCTCGACGTCGCCGAAGGCCTCGCCGAACTCGAAGGCGCCTCCGCCCGTGTCGCCGTTGACGAAAAGCGCATGATCAACTGCCGCGCCGACCTCAACCAACTCGTACCCTTCAAGTACGACTGGGCCTGGCAGAAGTACCTGGACGGCTGCGCAAACCACTGGATGCCGCAAGAAGTCAACATGACCGCCGACATCGCCCTCTGGAAAAACCCGGAAGGCCTGACCGACGACGAGCGCCGCATCGTGATGCGCAACCTCGGCTTCTTCTCCACCGCCGACTCCCTGGTTGCCAACAACCTGGTCCTGGCCGTGTACCGCCTGATCACCAACCCGGAATGCCGCCAGTACATCCTGCGCCAGGCGTTTGAAGAGGCGATCCACACCCACGCCTACCAGTACTGCATCGAATCGCTGGCCATGGATGAAGGCGAGATCTTCAACATGTACCACGAGATCCCATCGGTCGCGAAAAAGGCAGCCTGGGGCCTGAAATACACCCGTTCGATCTCCGATCCGAAGTTCGAAACCGGCACCCCGGACACCGACAAAGAACTGCTGCGCAACCTGATCGCCTACTACTGCGTACTGGAAGGCATCTTCTTCTACTGCGGCTTCACCCAGATCCTCTCCATGGGCCGCCGCAACAAAATGACCGGCGTCGCCGAGCAGTTCCAATACATCCTGCGCGACGAATCCATGCACCTGAACTTCGGCATCGACGTGATCAACCAGATCAAAATCGAAAACCCACACCTGTGGGATGCCGAGATGAAGGAAGAAGCGACCCAGATGATCCTGCAGGGTACGCAGCTGGAGATCGAATACGCCCGCGACACAATGCCTCGCGGCGTACTGGGCATGAACGCGGCGATGATGGAGGACTACCTGAAGTTCATCGCTAACCGTCGTTTGTCGCAGATCGGTTTGAAAGAAGAGTACCCAGGGACCACTAACCCGTTCCCTTGGATGAGCGAGATTATGGACTTGAAGAAAGAGAAGAATTTCTTTGAGACTCGCGTGATCGAATACCAAACTGGTGGTGCGTTGAGCTGGGACTAATGGTCTCGCTCGCCACGATTTGACGATTGCTGCTTGAGTCGCCAAGTCGAGAAAGCAAAAGCCCCGATCTGATCGGGGCTTTTTTATGGACGATTGGTAATCGTTTTTTACGCCTACGTCACAGCGCTCAATCTCCTACAGCACTTACAGCCGCGTCCCATTGAAGGCCGCTACAAGCACTACTAAGCTCTATCGCAGGTGCCTAAGAAACGCCCAACGTAGAAAGCTTGGTCAGTGACACAGACGTGTGATTCGTCGGTGACAACTGCTCTGCTCGTTGGGATTTCTTAAGTCCGCTCTACGTTGGGGTCAGGCCCTCCCAAAATCTAACGTAGAGGTCATAGATATGTCTGATCCGCTCCCGGTAATAGTGTTCTCTCGCCACAACCTTTCTCTCCATGCCCTTCTATTAGAAAACCAGCCTTGGTTCTCCGCTCGCGATGTCGGCCGCTTGATGGGTTTCCATCTGAATGATCGGGTGGTCAACAAGCTAGATAGCGATCAGCGCCGCGTCATGTGGATTGAGTACTTTCGAGAACCAGAACAGCATCTGATGCTCAGTGAGTCCGGGGTGTACGCGCTGTTGGTCTATCACTACGTTCCGGGTAATCGGTTGTTGCGGGAATGGCTGACCAATGAGGTGGTGCCGACATTGCGCGATGCTGCGGATTCAGGAGATTCGAATCGGCCAATGTTGAGCTTGTTGGATTGGCCGGAGATGTCTTTGAGTTTGCTGCATTGGCAGGATGAGGGCTGGATTCGACTTCGGGATATGCCTTACCTGTTAAATGATCAAAATCTACGACGAGCTTCTCTAGAGAAACCCTGGTGGCGGAGGGTTACGCAGGTGTTTCAGTCCTCGAAGCACTCGATGGGCTAGGGAGAAATTTGTAGGATTGCGCGGGATCCGTCGCTGTTTTCTGTAGGAATTTTCGTAGACAGCAGTAATGGCCACTCAGTATCGTCCGAGGGTTTTCAACCCTCGGCGACTGTATGGATACGAAAAAGGAACAAAAAGGCTGGACCGATGAAGAATTGGAAGCCTCTGTCGATGCCTATCTCTCGATTCAAGTGAGATATCCAAACGATGAAAAATTCAACAAGTCTGCGGAGCACAAGCATCTGCAGGACGGTGTACTTGCTAATCGCAATACCAAGTCGATCGACTATCGCCTGCAGAACATCTCGGCATTGTTTGATGAGCTGGGGCTGAAGACGATTGTTCACTACAAACCAAAAGTTAACCTTGGTTCAGGTATTACTGCGCGCCTAACCAAAATTTTAGAGTCGAAAGGTATTCTGACTCGGAGTATCGGCTCTCCTTCTGACGAGGCTGCAATTCGCAATCGCCACATAAAGCCCACTAGAACACCGAACTTCGTAAGCGAACCGGAAAATGATGCACCGCCTCAACAAGGGGTGACCATAACCAAATACTTTGTTCGAAACTCCAAAATCAAAGGTTGGATTCTCGATAACGCTAAGGGTATCTGCGAAGGCTGCGAGCAACCGGCTCCGTTCGAAATGGATGGAGAGCCATATCTTGAAGTTCATCACGTTAAGCATTTGGCACAGCAGGGTAGAGATCGCAAAAGCAACACAGTTGCACTGTGTCCGAATTGCCATAGACGCTGCCACCATTCTAGCGATCGGAAGGAATTCACAGATTCGCTTTATCAAAAAGTGAAGCGACTGAAGCGCGAGTAACTGGTTTATATGGAACCTGTAGCGAGGGGATTCATCCCCGATCGACTGCAAAGCGATCGCCAAACTAACACTTCCTGACGATCGCTTTTTAATGGCTTGGGTCAGCTCCGCTGCCCATCGGGGATAAATCCCCTCACCACAATTGAGATGTGTTACTGCAAAGTGGGTATCTGGCAGCAGGACTGAGTTGATGCCCGGGATCGCCAGCAGGCTAGCTCCCACAGGTTTCGCATCATCTTGAAAACAATCAGTGCAACCCGCCGCGCCTCCCGCTATTAATACCCCTCCCCCACTCAAGGATCCGAGCCCTGCCATGAAATTCGATCTCGCCTACTGCCTCAGCCTCGACGACAAGTTGTCGATCTATGACGTTCGCGATCTCAATTTCGATGAGACGGTGGCGTTCGATTCGGCAAAGGAGCATTTCCAGTGCCCCAACGATGCCTGTCGTTTAGCATTTGATACCTCCAACGAGTTGGGCACCTTCAACGCCAAGAACGTGAATTACGTGCGCACGCCGCACTTCAAGAATCTGCCCACGACGCAGCATGTGGCGGGTTGTCCGTATGTGAGTTTGAAGGCGTCAGCGTCTGGTGTTGAGACGGCGGAGGGTGAGGTGGATGACGGGCGGGAGGAGCATTTTCCGTCGGAGTTGTTGCTGACGCGGCGTGAGTATGTGCGCAAGCCTGCTGCGCCGGCGGGGGCGGCGGATGTGTTGCGGGATGATCCGGTGCGGGTGGCGCAGGTGAGTTCCAAGGAGTCGCCGGGGCGTGAGACGGCGCCGGACAAGACCAGTGTGTTTGCGCATCCGGTGGAGTGCTTTGTGTCGAACTTCGCCGACAAGGAGTTGCTCAAACGCATGCCGTTGAAGATCGGCGAGCACACGGCGCCTTATGGCTCGTTCTTCAAGAAGATCGAGTATCTGACGGACAACAAGGGGCTGATTTACTGGGGCAAGATCAAGGAGATCAAGGATTACACCCAGAGTTTTCGCATCGATTTCGAGCAGAAGGTCTGGTTCAAGCAGGCGGATGAGGCGAAGAAGAAGCCGTATTCGGTGAACGTGTACTTGAGCAAGAAGTTGATCGACAACTACCGCAAGCGCAAGGCGTTTCTGGAAGAGATCAAGCACGCGATCGACAGTGATAAGGAGTTGTTTTGTTTCTTCTATGGCGTGACGCCGGAGTTGAAGCAGGTGCCGAGCAAGAAGAACCCCGAACAGACGTTCGGGGTGTTCAGTGCCAACATCGAGAACCTGGATCACTTCATTGTGCGGGAGGCGCCGGGGTTGGCGTGACGGTTAGCCTTTGGGCAATTGCAGTTTGGCTGCGCCACGGTGCTGGTTGACCAGCGAGTACGGCAGCACTGACCAATCGGGGTTGTCGCAGTTACGTTGGTAACGGGCGAAGTAAGCGCCCAGGTAAATCCCCTTCGGTGTTAAGTGCCAGTTGGAATAACCCCAGACGCTTTCATCGGTGTAATCGCAACTGCCGTCATCTTCGGCGGGCTTCTTCATCTCTTCGGGATAGAGCGTGGTGAACTGTTTGACCAGCCACGGTGCCATGACTTTCATCTGATCGTATTCGGTGGCCGCGCTATTCGGTTCACCAATCCACAGTACATCTTTGAGTTTCAACAATTCGCCGGTGTGGACGTCGAGGTTGATTGGCGAACTGCCGAAATCCGGGTGGGCACCGCCGCAGCTGTAACCGGTGGAGATGTCCAGGCTGACCACGTCGGGCGAGAGAAACTCAGGGGCAGCACCTTGATCGAATTCGGCGTATTCCCCGCCATCCATCATGCAGCGGTGATAGTCGATGACTTCAGTCCAGAGCCGTCCGAGCAGGTGGTTATTAATCCGCTGCTGCTCTTCTTTCGTATAGCCGGACTCGACACTGAACAGCGAAATCTTCGACTCAGGCTCCGTCCACCATTGCAGGTCGTAGCCCATGAAGTTTTCTTTCTTCTCCGGTTTGAGCTTGAGCCCCTGTAAGCGCAAATACTCGTAGGGATCGCTCTTCGGCAGAGTGGCAATAAAGGGCAGCGTAGTTGCGCTCGGCGCAGGAAGTTTGGCTTCGGTCAGTTGTACCGGTAGCCTCTTGCCCTTGGGGTTTTGCCATTCACCCTGCCAGCCATTGGCAGTTTCTTCCAGCTTCAAGGTTGGCAACGGTTTGTCGTCGCCATAGCGGTTGTTGCCTTCGACGAGGTTCAACGTGCTGTCTTGGAGCGAGCCACTGAGTTCCAGGTCGCGGTGATACTTCTCATAGAAGTAGCGGCCGGTAACTTCGTCCTGCTGCGTGGTGTTGAGCTCCACCACAATCGGCATCTTGCCCAGCGTACCGGTGAACACGTGTCGGCCATCTTCGGCATGGGCGGTGGAAATCAGTGTAAACAGCGCCGCAGCGTATGGCGCCAGGCGCAGCAGTCCCTTGAGCATGGATCGATCCCTGAATGAATGAGGCTGCGAAGTATGCAGAGGATGCGTGTAGGAATCGAGGCTCTACTTGAGCAGCATGCCCAACATCACGATGATCAGCAGCGCGATATAAACCCAAGCATGCACCCGATCCGGTATCCGCCCGATCCACGGCGTAGCCAACCGAATCCCGACCAAGGACCCCAGCGTCAGCACCGCAAACGCCAGCAAATCCACATACCCGACAAACCACACGCCCAGATCCGTCTCGCTGAAACCGGCCAGTGCCATATACGTCAGCGTCCCGGCCACGGCCACCGGCACGCTTAACGGATTCGCCATGGACGTTGATTGAGACATGCTCAGTCCGCAGCGGCGCAGAAGCGGCACGGTCATGACGCTTCCTCCTACACCGAGGAACGTGGCGATGGCGCCGATGCCTACACCGCCGGCGGATATTTCCTTGAGATCCAATCGGCGTGGGATGACGCCTTCGCTGCGGGTGAGGAAGCCGCGTCTGAGCAGGCAGTCGATGATGGTCACGCCGAGGTAGGCGATGAAGGCGTAGCGGATGACCTCGCCGCTGACCCACACCGCGGCGATCGCGCCGATGATCGCGCCCAGGGCGATGAAGCCGCCGAGGGGCCACAGGTAATGGCGGATCAGGTTGCCGGCGCGGCGGTGTTTGTCGGTGGCGATCAGGGCGTTGACGATCATCACGCAGGTCGAGGTGGCGACGGCGATGTGCATGGCCGATTGGCCGATGGGGTCGTCGGCGCCGTGACTGGCGGTGAGCATGCGGTAGAGCAGCGGCACGACGACGAAGCCGCCGCCGAAGCCGAACAGGACGGCGGTGATGCCGGTCAGGCAGCCGAAGAGAGTCAGCAGGAGGTAAAACATGGCACGTCTTCCGGTGGTGGCGAGCGGTCGACGATAGAACGACGCGGCTTGGCCTGCTTCAGTAACTCAGCCAATAATGTTTGCGTTTACGCCAACTACCGGGAAACGCTCGATGCGCAATGTTTCGATCAATCTGCTGGATGACACGCCGCGCCCGGTGGTGGCGATCGGTACGGATTATTCCCACGGCCATCTGTTGCCATTTCATACGCATCGACGGGCGCAATTGTTGTACGGCGCGACCGGGGTGATGCAGGTTCGCACCCATGACGGCAACTGGGTGGTACCGCCGCAACGGGCAGTGTGGATTCCGCCGGGAGTGGCGCATGAGGTGCTGATGCTCGGCGTGAGTACGCGCAGTTTGTACATCGAGTCGGGGGCGGTGGATTTGGGCGAGCGCTGCCAGGTGATCAGCGTTTCGCCGTTGATGCGGCACTTGCTGATGGAAGCAGTTGAAGTGCCGCTGGCTTATGACCTCGAAGGACGCGACGGCGTGTTGATCGAGCTGTTGCTGCATGAACTGACGCGCAGTGCACCCCTGCCCTTGCACATTCCGTTGCCGACTGACGGAAAGCTCCTGGCTTTGTGTCAGACCTTTCTGCATCAACCCAACGCCCATCAGTCGCCGCAACACTGGGCCGAGCAGTTGCACATAAGCTTGCGCACCTTCAACAGACTGTTTCGGCAGCAGACCGGGTTGAGCTTCAGCCAATGGCGGCAACAGGCTTGCGTGGTACTGGCGCTGGCGCGGCTGGCGGCCGGTGAAGCGGTGACGCGGATCGCCCTGGACTTCGGTTATGAGAGCCCGGCGGCGTTCTCGACGATGTTCCGGCGCATCCTCGGACAGGCACCGTCCGTCTGGTTGGAGGCGGCTAACTAGGGCAAATCAAAAAATGCGTTTGATCCCGGCCGAAAACAACTGTACAAAAACACAGTACATTTTCAATCAGCACTCTTGAGCCCGGAGCACACCATGGCCTCTCTTGCGATGAACCACATCCTCGAACGCATTGCCCTTTTCCAGTTCACCCCGACGCACTGCGTCCAGGCCCGAGCGATGCTGGGCTGGAGCGTGGAACAACTGTCGCGCGAGGCGGAGGTTGCGGTGGATGATATCCAGCGGTTTGAAGCGCAGCAGGACGTGGCGGATGCGACGCGGCTGGCGTTGGCTTATCGGTTTGAGGCACAGGGGCTGGTGTTCTTTCCCGGGTTTGCGCCGGGTCGCAAATTGAATCCCCAGGCCATGCAGCAGAACGTTGCAGAGCGTGGGGATTTTGCTTAGGTGGAATGATTACTTGAACGCAGGGTGCCGCAGCTCGGCCGAGGCTTGTTCATAGCTGTAGGCCATGGCGAACAATTGCGGCTCGCTCCATGCTTTGCCGAAAAAGAACACGGACGTGGGTATACCGTTAGCGCTCATGCCCGATGGCAGGGTTACCGCCGGATAACCAGCCACTGCGGCAGAAAATTGCGAGTAACCATCCGCTTCGGCAACCATTGCGTCGAGGTTGTGTTCGCGCAGTTGCTCGTCAATGGCGTCCTTGAAGTTTTTGCTGATGCTCAAGATCGATCCGCTGGCCTGTTCGTGAGTCATGTCCAGCGCATTCATCGCTTCGAGCGTGGCCTGCCCATAGCCCTCCTTGCCGGGATTGAGCTGATTGAAGTCGATCAGGTCCTGCAACGACTGGATCGGCAGACCGGAACGGCTGACGAGATATTCAGGCAATTCGTACTTCATCGCGCCCATCAGACCGGGTACGAAATTATCGATATCAGGTAAACGAACGGTCACTGGCACGAGCGTCGCACCTTGTTTCTCGAGTGTGATCATTGCCTTCTGAAACTCCACTCCGGGAGTCAGAACCACGCCGTCCGTTCCCTCGTAAGCGGCGGGATAACCGATACGCTTGCCTTGCAGGGCATCGTTTGCCAGTAACGCGGTGTAGTCGATTCCTGTCGGGGCGATCGATGTCGCGGAGTCTGTCGCATCCGTGCCTTGCAACACGTTGAACATCAACGCTGCGTCACGGACAGTACGTGTCAAAGTACCAGGGGTATCTTGCAGACGGGTGATTGGCACCACCCCGGTGCGACTGAACAGACTCAAGGTGGGTTTGACGCCGATTACGCCATTGGCCGATGCCGGGCAAGTGATCGAACCGTTGGTTTCCGTGCCCAAGGAGATCGGCGCGAAACCGGCAGCCACGGCAGCGGCCGATCCAGAACTGGAACCGCAGATCTCCTCGCTCAGTGCATGTGGGTTTTTCCCTTGCCCACCACGTCCGCTCCAACCATGGGGCAAACCCATTTCCCGCACATAAGCCCATTCACTCATGTTGGCTTTACCCAGAATAATCGCGCCGGCATCCCGCAGCTGTTTAACCACAAAAGCATCGTTGGCTGCCGGCTGGCCGACCATGGCCAAGGAGCCGGCGCTGGTTTGCAGGCTGTCGGCGGTATCAAAATTGTCTTTGAGCAGTACCGGAATACCATGCAACGGACCACGCGACAGCCCCTCGTTACGCTCGTTATCCAGCGCGGTAGCTATTTCGATGGCTTGTGAATTCAGTTCGACGATGGCGTGGATAGCAGGGCCTTGCCTGTCCAGGTCGGCAATTCGCTGATGGAAGTGTTCAACCAGTTCAACAGCAGTGAGCTCATTGTCGGCCATCATTTTGCTGAGTTCACTGACGCTGGCGTAATGAAGATCAGTGGCCGAATGGGCACTGGCAGCGACTCCTGTCGCTGCCAGTGCGACCAATATGGATTTCGTCAGCGTATTCACGCGACGTTTGAAGAAATGCGTCATGTCTATCGTCCTTGTTTAGGCTAATCACGAGTGATTCATTCACTCGCGACCAAGCCTACCGAGGACATAGGAAAGAGCTGTCAGCCAGCTGGACTACCGACAGTAGGAAAAGTCATCCCGACTTGTAGCCGCCACCAGCAATTGGGGCGTTTTCCGACACATCCTGCTCCATATTCAGCCACCACGTGTGCCCCCGCTGCGGCTGCATCAAATTAAACGCCTCGCCCATTCGCGGCGTGGTAATCGAAACACTACGCTCCCAGGCCAGCGCCAGAATCCGGTCAAACGGTTCATGCCAGGCGTGCATCGCCAGGTCGAAGGTGCCGTTGTGGATCGGAAACAGCCAACGGCCCTTGAGGTCGAGGTGCGCCTGCAGGGTTTCTTCGGGTTGCATGTGCACGTGTGGCCATTCGACGTTGTAAGCGCCGGTTTCCATCAGGGTCAGGTCGAACGGGCCGTATTGTTCGCCGATGCGTTTGAAGCCGTCGAAATAGCCGCTGTCGCCGCTGAAGAAGATTCGCGTGTCGCCATCGATCATCACCCACGAGGCCCACAGGGTGCTGTTGCTGTCGAACAGGCCGCGGCCGGAGAAGTGCTGCGAGGGAGTGGCAACGAAGCGGATGCCGGCGATTTCGGTGCCCTGCCACCAGTCGTACTGGCGAACTTTACTGGCGTCGATGCCCCATTTGATCAGGGTGTCGCCGACGCCCAGCGGGGTCAGGAAATAGTTGGTTTTGGCCGCCAGTTGCAGTACCGCCTGGTAATCGAGGTGGTCGTAATGGTTGTGCGACAGGATCACCGCTTCGATCGGCGGCAACTGGTCGATGCTGATCGGCGGCTGGTGAAAACGTTTCGGGCCGGCCCATTGCACGGGCGAGGCACGCTCGGCGAAGACCGGGTCAGTTATCCAGAATTTGTCGCGCATTTTCAGCAGCAGGGTCGAGTGGCCGAGGCGGTAAACGCTGTGATTCGGTGCTGCCAGCAGGTCTTCACGGGTCAGCGGTTGAACCGGGATCGCGGCGGCCGGTCGGGTATTGCGCGGCTTGTTGAAGATCATGTTCCACATGATCCGCAGCATCTTGCGCCCACCTTCGCGCTGCACCGGCGCATGGTTACGGAACAGCCCTTGATCCTGGCGAGAGGCTTCAGGCGTGGAAGTTTGATCCGCAGAAAAATCTGGATTGGCCATGACTGAGAGACTCCAGAAAAACCGCGCAATTCACGGTTTTTCACGGTGGGACGATAAATGGCCAAAGCACGCACGCATCAGCCGAACTGTCTGTTTTTTAGGTTGCGCGGATTAACGCAACATTACACTGGGCGGTGTAGTTTCTAGGTTGCATGAAACGTGATGACAAGTAAACTGCCAAGTGTAATTCCACCCCTTTTCTGCCGAAGCGTACTTATGACAGCTCCACAACGCCTCACCGACCGCAAACGCGAAGCCATCATCCAGGCGGCAATTGCCGAATTCCGTGCCAACGGGTTCGAGGTCACCAGCATGGACAAGATCGCGGCCACCGCCGGGGTGTCGAAGCGCACGGTGTACAACCACTTTCCCAGCAAGGAAGAGCTGTTCGCCGAAATTCTCAACCAACTCTGGGCACGGATTACCGACGAGCAAACCGTGTCCTATCGCGCGGATCAGCCGCTGCGCGAGCAACTGCTGCCCATGTTGCTGGCTAAACTGCAGATGATGGCCGATGACAACTTTCTCGGGCTGGCACGGGTGGCGATTGCCGCCACCATCCATTCCCCGGAGCGCGCGCAGGACATGGTGGCGCGCATGGGAGAGCGGGAGGAAGGCCTGACGGTGTGGATTCGCGCTGCGCTGGCGGATGGTCGGCTGAAAACCGTAAACGCAGAATTTGCCGCGCAGCAGGTGCAAGGGCTGTTGAAATCGTTCGGTTTCTGGCCGCAGATTTCCATGGGCCTGCCGCCGCTGGATGCAGACACGCAAAAAGCCGTGGCCGAGTCGGCCATGGAGATGTTTCTGTCCAGATACCAGCTCTAAACCGGCCCTCTCCTGCGCCCCGCCACGATTAAATGGCTCGGAAGGACACTGATTATTCCCGTTGGAATAAATGACAATGTCCGACAATTGACCGACGAACGGTCAACCTGAAAAAACACTTCAAAGTATTTCAGGATGAATCTGGCGCAGGACATCATGGAAAATCAACGCGGCAAAGGCTTGTCATTCGCCAGACGCATTTATCTGCCCAGGATCATCGGTCTGGGTGTCGGCTTTTTCAGCGTCGCGGCCGCGCTGTATCCGTTGCACATGCCGAACTGGCTCTGGGCGCTGCTGGTGTTCAACGGTTTTATCTGGCCGCATCTGGCCTACCAGATTTCGACCCGCTCGACCTTCCCCTACCATGCCGAACGCCGCAACCTGTTGTACGACTCGTTGTGCGGGGGGTTCTGGACCGCGTGCTTTCAGTTCAATCCGCTGACCACCGTGACCATCCTGTCGATGATGACCATGAACAATGTCGCCGCTGGTGGACGACGTCTGTTCCTGCTGGGCGCTCTCGCCCAAATCGCCGGCGTGCTGCTGGGCTGTTTATTGTTCGGCTTCAAGTTCAGCCTGACGATGACGCAAATCGAGGTTTGGGCCTGCCTGCCGATGCTGACCTTGTACCCCTTGGCCCTGGGCATGGTCAGCTACCAACTGGCGATCAAACTTGCACAACACAAACGTGCACTCAGAGACCTGAGCCGCACCGACAGCCTCACCGGGCTGCTCAATCACGGCGCCTGGAAGGATCTGCTCCATACGCGTTTCACCCGCTGCCGAGATAACAACACCCAGGACATTCTGGCGCTGATCGACATCGATCATTTCAAGACCATCAACGACAACTATGGGCACATCGTTGGCGACGCCGTGCTGCGCGAGTTGAGCCAGGCACTCAAAGGGCTGCTGGCCGAAGGTGAACGGGCCGGTCGTTATGGCGGCGACGAGTTTTGCCTGATCCTGCCCGACCAGCCACTCAATAAAGCCGAGGCGCAAATGGAACGATTGCGTCAGGCGATGGATCAATATCGGCACCCGGATGTGCCAGAGCTGCGCGTCAGCCTGAGTATCGGTCTGGCCCGGTTTCAGCCGTCGTACAGCGACGCGGTTGCCTGGCTGGATGACGCCGACAAAGCGCTGTACACCGCCAAACACACGGGGCGCAACACCATCAGCGTGGCGCTGAGCAGTCCGGGCTAAGAAGACGCCCCCCCTCTCTCAGCCTTGAAAAGGCTGCAAACAGGTTGATTCGCAATTTCTTGTACAACTCAACGCAGTTTGTATAAGATCGGCTCGTCAGCCTGGATGCTGGCACTTTGCAGTCAATGACAAATGCTCATCCAGCATTTGCTCTGCCAGCGCGGAAACAGGGACACAAACCTCGTCTTTCCCTACTTCCAGGTACTGCCCCTATGTTTTTCAAACGCCACCAGTCCGAACTCAACGACCTTCAACACACCATCACCGAACAGAACGGCCTGCTTGAAGCGATCAATCGCTCCATGGCGGTGATCGAGTTCGACCTTGAAGGCGTAGTGTTAAAGGCCAATGACAACTTCCTCAAAACCATGGGCTACCGCGCCGAACAGGTGATCGGCCAGCCTCATCGCTTGTTCTGCACTCCGGAGTTTGGCCGCAGCGCGCAATACACCGAACTGTGGTCGCGCCTGAAAAACGGCCAGTTCCAGTCCGGTACCTTCGAGCGGATCAACAGCCAAGGCCAGCCGGTCTGGCTGGAAGCCAACTACAACCCGATCAAGGATGCGTCGGGGCGCGTGGTCAAAGTGGTCAAGTTCGCCATGGACGTGACGACCAAAGTCCAGCAGGAAAGCGAGGCCAACGCCAAGCTGCAGGCGATCGACCGGGCAATGGCGGTGATCGAATTCGACCTCAACGGCGGCATTCTCACCGCCAACCAGAATTTTCTGACGCGCATGGGTTACACGCTCGCTGAACTGAAGGGTAAACATCACCGCTTGTTCTGCCGCGCGGAGCTGGTCAACAGCAGCGCCTATGAGGATTTCTGGCGGCGGTTGAATCAGGGTGAGTTGTTTCAGGGTCAGTTCGAACGCGTCGACAAGCGCGGCCAGAGTGTGTGGCTGGAGGCCAACTACAACCCGGTGTACGACGCTGCCGGGCGGTTGTGCAAAGTGGTGAAATTCGCCACGGACGTCACCGCCCGCGTCGAGCAGCACGAGCACGATGCGCGCAGCGCCAGCGCTGCTTATCACATCTCCGTGGAAACCCGGAAAGTCGCCGAGCAAGGCACTCAGGTGATCCAGCAGGCGGCCAGTGAGATGCGCGAAATCGCTGACGATATCGCGCAGTCATCAACGCTGATCGCGCAACTTGGCGAACGCTCGGAGCAGATCACGGCGATCGTCAACACCATCCGTGCGATTGCCGACCAGACCAATCTGCTGGCGCTCAACGCAGCGATTGAAGCGGCGCGTGCCGGTGATCAGGGTCGCGGGTTCGCCGTTGTAGCGGACGAAGTGCGGCAACTGGCAGCGCGCACCAGCGGCTCAACGGCGGAGATTTCCAACATGATCGGCCTGATCCAGAGCGAAACCCGTCAGGCGATCAAGAGCATGGAAGGCACTCGCGGGCGTGCGGCGCAAGGCGTTGAACTGGCGGATCAGGCTGGCAGCGTGATTCTGCAGATCCGCGATGGCGCCAGTGAAGCGGTGCAGGCGGTGAGCATGTTTGCCAATGAGCGCGCGCCGGGCTGAGAGACCGCGTCGCGGCCTTCGCGAGCAGGCTCGCTCCCACATTGGAATGCGTTCCCCTGTAGGAGCGAGCCTGCTCGCGAAAGGGCCATAAGCCTCGATGCAGGACTATAGTGACCTTCAGTCCCAAGTCCTGCCGAGCCCATCATGACCACAGAAAAACCCGACGTCCCCGCGCCCGCCCCCGTCGACCACCTGCGCTTCCACCGCCCCCACGCCCACCTCAACACCACCTTCGGCAACGACGCGTTCGCCCTGCGCGCCGAGGCCTTCGCGCGGTTCTTCGGCACGCCGACCTTTCTTGGCGCACAAACCCTGATCGTGCTGTTGTGGGTGTGCCTCAATGCGACGGGTATCACCACTTTCGACGTGTACCCGTTCATTCTGCTGAACCTCGCGTTCAGCCTGCAATCGGCCTACGCCGCACCGTTGATCCTGCTGGCACAAACCCGGCAAGCCGCGCGGGACAAGGCGCAATCGGACGCCGACGCGCAACACCGTGAAGCGCTGGCGGTGGCCAACAGCGAGCGCCAGGCGCAGGCCGCGCAGACCACCGCGCAACTGCTCGAACTGCTGGAGCAGAACACCCGCCTCACCGAAATGACCAAGAGCCTGACCGAACGCATCGAAGGCCTGACCCGCGAACTGCATGCGCACATCTGCCAGAACCCGCAACGCTGATCACGGCAACCGCAGTGCCCGCCCCAGTTCATCGAACAGCGTGACCACCGAGCGCAACGCGCGGCAATCCGGGCGGGTCAGCAGCCACAGCGCGGTGTCGTAGCCGTGCAGCGGTTCGCTGAGGGCCTGCAAATCTTCGCAGATCAGAAAGTCCGGCAACGCCGCCACCCCGAGTCCGCCACGCACCAGCTCCGTCACCGAGAGCATGCTGTTGCAGCGATAAGCCGGGGTCACGCCGGGCAACTGCTGGCGACGCCAGGCGACGGTCGGGTGATCCGGCAGAAACTCGTCCGGGGCGATCCAGGTCAGCGCCGCCAGATCCGTCGCATCGACGGTTTGCAGATAACGCGCACTGGCGCAGACCCGGTAGGAAATCTTCGCCAGTTGCCGTCCGACCAGATGCTCTGGCGGCGTACGCGTCAGGCGCAGGGCGATGTCGGCATCGCGGCGGTTGAGGTTGGCGAAATCGTTGGAGGTGCTCAGCTCGAGAGTCAATGCCGGATAGTTCGGCATGAACTGCGCCAGCGCCGGCAACAACAGACCTTGCAGCACCGAATCAGTACAGGTCAGACGCACCGTGCCGCTGACCACTTCCCCACCCTGCTCGACACCGATCCGCGCCGCTTCCAGTGCCTGCTCGGCGCGTTCGGCCTGCTCGGCGAGAGTCTGCGCGAGGGTGGTTGGCAGGTACCCGGCGCGACTCTTTTCGAACAATTGCTGACCCAGTGCTGACTCCAGACGACGCACCGCGCGAAACACCGTCGACACGTCTACTTTGAGCAGCTGCGAAGCCCGGGCCAGAGAGCCGCCGCGCACCAACGCAAGGATCAGCGCCAGATCCGGGTAATCGAGTCGATAGTGCGTCGCTGCATTGATCACTTGGGGAAACGCCAATATTGAGTGCGTAAACGCCAATCTATAGTGAGCCCCGGTGATCGACAACTGCACACCCTCCCCCAGAGGTTCATCACTCACTCAAATCAAGGAAATCCCATGGACGCCATTTCCATCGCCCTGATCGGCGATCACGATCCGCAAGTCACCGCCCACCAGGCGATCCCCGTTGCCCTCGGCCTGATCGCCGAGCAGTCCGGCCACAATGTGCAATTCGAATGGCTGCCCACCGAGCAGATCCACGCCGACACTGCGCTGGATCACTTTGACGGCTTCTGGTGCGTCCCGGCCAGCCCCTACAAAAGTGAGGCCGGTGCACTCAGGGCCATCCGTTTTGCCCGCGAACAACAGCGCCCTTTCCTCGGCACCTGCGGTGGTTTTCAGCATGCGCTGCTGGAGTTTTCCCGCAATGTGCTGGGCTGGGCCGACGCCGAGCATGGCGAAACATCGCCGGATTCACCGCGAGCCGTGCTCACACCGCTGACCTGTTCGTTGGTGGAGGCGGTGGACAGCATTCATCTGGTCGCCGGTTCGTTGATCGCCAAGGCGTACGAAACGTCCGAAATTCTTGAAGGCTATCGCTGCCGCTTCGGGGTGA
Organism: Pseudomonas sp. lyk4-TYG-107; assembly: GCF_030209055.1. Classification (NCBI taxonomy): domain Bacteria; kingdom Pseudomonadati; phylum Pseudomonadota; class Gammaproteobacteria; order Pseudomonadales; family Pseudomonadaceae; genus Pseudomonas; species Pseudomonas sp. lyk4-TYG-107. The sequence goes on along the minus strand of NZ_JARVST010000007.1, from coordinate 219,480 downwards.
ATCCGCAGTTCGAACGAGAGTTGTTGACCCATCGGCTACGCGCCGTGGGGCACGATTCGGCAGGCGACTTGCGCGCAATCGAATTGACTGACCATGTGTTTTTTGTCGCCACGTTGTTTCAACCAGAACGTGCGGCGCTCAAGGGCCAGGTTCCGCCATTGGTGCGGGCGTTCGTCGAAGCGTGTGTGGTGCGACGCTCATGAAGCCGAAAGAGCCTTGCTTTGCAGTGATTTTCACCTCGACCCGCACCGAGGGTGACAACGGTTATGCGGCGGCCTCGGAACGGATGATGGAACTGGTCAGCCAGCAACCGGGGTTTCTCGGCATTGATTCGATTCGTGGGGAAGACGGGGTCGGGATCACCATTTCCTACTGGCAGAGCGAAGCGGCGATTCTGGCCTGGCGCGAGCATCCGGAGCACCGGGTGATTCAGGCGCGCGGGCGGGCGCAGTGGTATTCGAAGTTTCAGACCCGGGTGTGTCGGGTGGAGCGGGAGTACCGGTTTGGGCAGTGACTTTGGCGGCGCGCTGACTGGCCTCTTCGCGAGCAAGCCCGCTCCCACAGGTATAGCGTTTGGGCTTTGAATTTGATGGTGTTTTCACTGGCCTCATCGCTGGCAAGCCAGCTCCCACAGGAATTCGTGAACGCCACAGATCCAATGTGGGAGCGGGCTTGCCCGCGAAGAGGCCAGTACCGTCAATACAAAAACTTCAACCCTTCACCAGACTGCGCACCGCCACAATCTCCGGCACCTCAACCTTGCTCATGTACACCCGCAACGGCTCACTGATGTTGATCCGCTCATCGATGTTCTGATCCAGCAGCAACTGAATCAGCTCGCGCTTCAAGGTCATGGTCGTCTCAGAAGCTGGCGCCCAGACAAACTCGCTGGTGGGAATGATGCCGTCATCCGCCACGTCCATACCGAACGAATCTTCGCTGAAACGCACAATGTACTGGCCGGTTTTGCGGTTGAGGCCGACGAAACCCTTGAGGTCATCGGCGGCCTGACAGATGAGTTGGGAAGTGATGCGCATGGTAAACCTCACGAAAAATCATCGATGGTTTACACGCAGGGCAACGAAATCGGCGCGCCCTCTGCCGGAGCGTCTGCCGAGGGCAAGCGTACTGCAAACCGCGCCACAAAAGTGCAGGAAAAATCGCTTTTAATACGTTTATGTCGGTCTGGCGATAGCACCCAATCGATTCAGTTGTTAAAAGGTACGTCTTTGAAAATGCCCTGCGAAAGGAACTCGAACATGCCCGCCACTTTCACCAAAAGCGCCCTCATGCTGAGCCTGCTGCTCGGTCTCGGCCAGGCCCACGCCGCCCAGACAGACGTCAACGCACTGGCCGCCGCCCATGGCATCCCGCATCCAGCCGTGATCGCGCACCGTGGCGCGTCCTTCGATGCTCCGGAGTCCACCGCTGCCTCCTACAAACTGGCCCGCGACCTCGGCGCCGACTACCTGGAAATGGATTTGCAGCGCAGCAAGGACGGCGTGCTGTTCGCCCTGCACGACAACAATCTGCAACGCACCACTGACGTCGCGACCAAGTTCCCGGAGCGCAAGGACAGCCCGGCCACAGCCTTCACCATGGCCGAACTGAAAACCCTCGACGCCGGCAGCTGGTACAACAAGGCTTACCCGGATCGCGCGCGTCCGTCCTACGCCGGGCTGAAAATCCTCACCCTCGACGAGATCATCGACATCGCCCAGGCCAATCCGAAACACAAACCGGGCCTGTACATCGAAACCAAAGAGCCGCAGCTGTTTCCGGGCATCGAGCATGACCTCAAAGAGAAGCTGCAGGATCGCGGCTGGCTGAGCCCGGCCGGTTCGAAACTGGCGAAAAGCGAGTTGGCCGTCGGCCAGGGCAAAGGCAAGGTGATCCTGCAGACTTTCGAGAAGAACAGCCTCGAACTGCTGCAAAAGGAAATGCCGCAAGTGCCGAAAATCCTGCTGCTGTGGGTCGGCGAAGGCAGCATTGAGCCGAAATCGAAGGTGACCTTTGCCGAGTCCGGCGAGAAGGACAAAAACGTGTTCTACGGCAAGCAGGAGCCGAAGTCCGACGCCGAGTTCAAACAGTGGGTTGATTTCGCCAAGGCTCACGGCGCCATCGGCACCGGCCCTTCGGCGAAGCTGACCAAGAGTGGCGACCAGAGCTATTCGGATCTGGTGCAACCGTGGATGAACCAGTACACCCACGATCAGGGCATGCTGGTGCACGTCTACACCGTCGATGAGCCGGTGGATTTCGAGAAAGTCATGGCGGCCGGCGTTGATGGCATCTTCACCAACCGCGCCAGCGAACTGTTGAAGTTTTACAAGCGTCCGGCCAGTGCCAGTGTGGATCAGGTGTTGAAGAACAACGGGTTCTGATCAGCAGACCGGGTTGTCCGCATCGCGAGCAGGCTCGCTCCCACAAGAGCGCTGCACGCGATGTGGGGTTTTAAGGGTGAATTAAGTTGCGGTGGTTAACCTGAGCCCACTTCAACGAACAACCCAAGGAATGACCCGATGAAAACTTTGACTGCCCTGTTTACCGCCGCAGCCCTGACCCTGACTGCTGGCCTGGCCCAAGCCGATGTGCGTGTCGACCAGATCCCTGAGTTGGTCAAATCCGGCAAGATCAAGTCGCTGGAGTCGATGAACGCCGAGGCACTGAAACTGCACCCGGGTGCGACCATCACCGACACCGATCTGGATAACCACTTCAACGGTTACGAGTACGAAGTCGAGCTGAAAACCGCCGACGGCAAAGAGTTCGACGTCGACTTCGATGCCACCACCGGCAAAGTGCTGAGCAACAAGCAAGACACCTGATACACCGCCAACGCAAAGCCGCACGATCAGCGATCGTGCGGCTTTTTTGCGTCCGTTGCCCGGCGAATCACGCGGATGCAGCCTGAAGGGATGCCAAAACCGCCATCAGACCGCTAGTATGGCGACCATCAGATAACGATTGCAGCCGAGAACGATGGGCATGAGGCAGACAGCGGCAGCAGACATCGCGACAATCGGACGGATCAGCGCGGTTCCGGCGATCCTTCAGGTGATCCGCGAACTGACCGGCCTGCGCTTTGCCGCCGTAGCGCGGGTTACCGAGGATTCGTGGACAGCCTGCGCGGTCCTCGATCAGCTGGATTTCGGCCTGCAGGTTGGTGGCGAGCTGGATGTGGTCACCACGCTGTGCCACGAAATCCGTGCTGCGCACACCTCGGTGGTGATCGACAAGGCCAGCGAAGACCCGCTCTACCGCGATCATCACACCCCGCGCCTGTACAAATTCGAGAGCTATATCTCGGTGCCGGTGTTCCGCACTGACGGACGGTTTTTCGGCACGATCTGCGCGCTCGATCCGAACCCCGCGCAACTCAAGTCCAGCAGCATCCAAAGCACCATGGAGTCGTTCGCGCGGATGCTCGCGTTGCAGATCGAAGCCGAGGAAAACGCGCAGCGCACCGAAACCGCGTTGTTGCAGGAACGCGAAACCGCCGAGTTGCGCGAACAGTTTATCGCCGTGCTCGGCCACGACTTGCGCAACCCGTTGTTCGCCATCAGCGCCGGCGCCGAAATGCTTCTGCGCAAGCATCCGGATCCGGCCATCGAAATGCGGGTACGCCATATCCTTGGCAGTGCGCAAAGGGCGACGCGGTTGGTGGATGACGTGCTCGACTTTGCTCGCGGACGGTTGGGCAAGGGCATTCCAGTGGATATCCAGCCCTGCGCGGATTTGACCGAAGCCGTACAGCAAGTGGTGATGGAGATTCGCAACGTGCATCCGCAGCGCACGATTCGTGCGTCCATCGGCGACTTGCAGGGTGTGCCCTGCGACCGCGCGAGAATTGCTCAACTGCTGTCGAACCTGTTGGCCAATGCCGTGGCCCATGGCGACCCGGAGGGCGACATTGAGGTCATCGCGCAAGTCGAGCACGGTGCGCTGATGCTGGGGGTGAAGAATCAGGGGCATATTCCCGAGGCGATCCTGCCGCACCTGTTCCAGCCTTACTCGCGCCCGACCGGCAGCGCGCCCCAGGCCGGCCTCGGTCTGGGGCTGTATATCGCCAGCCAGATCGCCCAGTCCCATGGCGGGCATTTGCATGTGGCGTCCACCGCACAGAGCGGCACGCTGTTCACCTTCAGCCTGCCAACCCTCTGAAACACACCGCAGTTCTCTGTAGGAGTGAGCCTGCTCGCGATAGCGGTGTGTCAGTCACCATGAATAAGGCAGATATACCGCTATCGCGAGCAGGCTCACTCCTACAGGGGAATCGCGTGATGCTTAAGCCGAAGTGCTGACCAGCGAGCCCGAGCTGCTCGATCCGGAATCCTGCAACGCCTGCAACAACGCCGCCGTCGCCGTCTGCAACGAAGCCGAGGTGCTGGAGATTTGCGACTCGGCGGACGCCACGTCGGCAGCCTTGGCATCAGCGTCTTCCTGCTTGGCCTGAGCCGCTTGCAGCGCCTGCTGCTGTTCCTGCAATTGCTTTTGCAGCTCGGCGATCTGCTTGCGCAATTCTTTCACCGAATCCGATTCACCGCTGCTGTCGGAACTGCTGTCGCCTGCCGGAGCCGCGCCCCCGCCAGCCGCCACTTTGCTGGTATCGGCGCTGACGCCCGCGCTGCTGGTTGCAGGGGTCGAGGTGTCGTCACTCGCGTCGCTGATCCTGGTTTTGCTGGTGGCGGTGCTGACGGTCTGATTGATCGAAACGGAGGTGATGCTGACCATGGGATGGCTCCAATGCCGGTTTTAGATAACCGGCCATCGGCGGCAGTCGTACGGATTTGAGATCGACTGTGTACCGACTCGGTAACCGAACCGGTACACGTCGGCGGACGTCAGGCGCTCAGGCGACGGATCACCGTGGCGGCATTGGCAATCTCACCACGCATCTGGGTGATGCTGTGAATGCGCTCTGCATGACTGACGTAACCAAGCGTGATCGGCGTACCAGAGCGCTTCTTGAAGAGAATCCGACCATTGGCAGATGAATTGACAGACTGTGATCGACCCTGTCCCAGGGTGGGAGCGGGCTTGCCCGCGAAAGCGGTGTGTCATCCACATCATCACTCAATGATCATCCGCATCCGGGAGCAAGCCCCCTCCCACAGGGTTACCAGTGGATGATCCGGGTCGCTGTCATTTTTCAGTCACGCAAGCGTCACATGCGATTGCGATGATGCGGCTCAGTGAACCTGCCATTCCGCGACCGACGCGCCCTCCTCGCAGCGAGCCTCCATGAACCACAGCCTCGACCTCAGTCATCGCGATCCTGATTTGTTCGGTTTGCTTTACGGCTTTCGTTTTCGTCCCGGTGAACGTGGCCGCGAAGTCGATTCGGCGACCGCCCTGCGTTGTCTGCAAGACGACAGCGACAGTGATGAATTCCTCTGGCTGCACCTGAACCTGGCGCACGCCGCGTGCGAGCGCTGGATGAAAAGTCATCTGCAATTGCCCGAAGAGTTTTTCGAGGCGCTGCACGAAGGTTCGCGCTCGACGCGCATCGAACACGTTGACTCGGCGTTGCTGGCAGTGGTCAACGACGTGGTGTTCAACCTCAGCAGCATGGTTTCCTCAGACGTGTCGACGCTGTGGGTCTGCGTGCGCAGCAAACTGATCGTCAGCGCACGCCTGCAACCGCTGCACTCGGTGGACAAATTGCGTTCGTCGGTGAAGGCCGGCGAATGCTTTCGCTCACCGTCGGAGCTGCTGGTGCACCTGCTGCGTGATCAGGGTGAGGTGCTGACGCAGATCGTGCGCAAGACCAGCATGAGCGTCGATCTGGTCGAGGACGAATTGCTCTCCTCACGGCTGTCGACCAACCGCGCCGAACTCGGCGCCAATCGCCGGGTACTGGTGCGCCTGCAACGGCTGCTGGCGCTGGAGCCGGGTTCGCTGCTGCGCCTGCTCAACCGTCCGCCGCCGTGGCTGCAGAAGGAGGACGTCAAGGAGCTGCGCAAATCCACCGAGGAGTTCGCGCTGATCATCAACGACCTCACCGCCCTCGGCGAGCGGATCAAACTGCTCCAGGAAGAAATCGCCGCCAACCTCAACGAACAGAGCAACCGCACACTATTCACCCTGACCGTGGTCACGGTGCTGGCGTTGCCGATCAACATCATTGCCGGTTTCTTTGGCATGAACGTGGGGGGAGTGCCACTGGCGACGGATCCGGAAGGGTTCTGGATTCTGGTGGCGCTGGTGGCGACGTTTACCGTGATTGCCGGGCGCTGGGCGTTTCGTAAGCGTGGGGATTATTAACCACCAAACTTGATGTCCAGCACAGTTCCCCTGTGGGAGCGAGCCTGCTCGCGAAAGCGATCTGTCATTCAACAATGATGGTGACTGACACGCCGTCTTCGCGAGCAGGCTCGCTCCCACAGGGGACCTCATTGACCTTCAGATCGGTGGTCTGGTTATTCAGCCAAACACTGACCTGCCGCAGTCTCTCTGTAATATTTAGCAACGATCATGACCGACACTCCTTCCCTCGCTCAGGATTGTCCGCTCATGGCTACTCCCTCCCTGACCGCCGCCCGCCCCACGTCCGCCCACGGCGGCCGGCCGGCACTTGATAAAAAACCCGGGCCGTTCACTTACGTGGTGTTCTTCGCGGTGCTCGCGATGGGGATGCTGTTCACCGCTTACAGCCTGATGCACGACATGCACGAGCTGGGCACCACCGTCACCACCTGGACCCCGTTCCTGCTGCTCGGCGTAGCGCTGCTGATTGCGCTGGGCTTCGAGTTCGTCAACGGTTTCCACGACACCGCCAACGCGGTCGCGACGGTGATCTATACCCATTCGCTGCCGCCGAATGTGGCGGTGGTCTGGTCGGGGTTCTTCAACTTCCTCGGGGTATTGCTGTCCAGTGGCGCGGTGGCGTTCGGCATCATCGCCCTGCTGCCGGTGGAGCTGATTCTGCAGGTCGGCTCGTCCGCCGGTTTCGCGATGATCTTCGCCCTGCTGATCGCGGCGATCCTGTGGAACCTCGGCACCTGGTGGCTGGGCCTGCCGGCCTCCTCTTCCCACACACTGATCGGCTCGATCATCGGCGTCGGCGTCGCCAATGCCTTGATGCACGGGCGCGACGGTACCAGCGGCGTGGACTGGGCGCAGGCGACCAAGATCGGTTACGCCCTGCTGCTGTCGCCACTGGTGGGCTTCGGCTGCGCGGCGCTGTTGCTGCTGGCCATGCGCGCCTTCATCAAGAATCGCGCGCTGTACAAGGCGCCGGAAGGCAACAACCCGCCACCGTGGTGGATTCGCGGTTTGCTGATCGCCACCTGCACCGGCGTGTCTTTCGCCCACGGCTCCAACGACGGGCAGAAAGGCATGGGCCTGATCATGCTGATTCTGGTTGGCACCTTGCCGATGGCTTACGCGTTGAACCGCACCATGCCCGCCGATCAGGCGCTGCAATTCGCGGCCGTCGCCGAAGTCACCCAGCAAGCGCTGGTGAAAAACACCCCGCTGCCAGCCCCGGTGGATCCGCGTCCGGTACTGTCCGATTACGTGCGCAGCAAGCAAGCAACGCCGCAACTGATCCCCGCCCTCGCTGCCCTCACCGGGCATATTGGCGAAGAGGTCAAAGGCTATGGCTCGCTGTCGAAAGTCCCGGCCGAGGCCATGGGCAACGTACGTAACGACATGTACCTGGCCAGCGAAAGCATTCGCCTGATGGACAAGAACAAGGTCGGCAATTTCGACGCCGACACCACTGACAAACTGCAACTGTTCAAACAGCAGATCGACAACGCCACACGCTTTATTCCGCTGTGGGTGAAGATCGCCGTGGCCATCGCCCTGGGCCTCGGCACCATGGTTGGCTGGAAACGGATTGTGGTGACGGTCGGTGAAAAAATCGGCAAGACCCACCTGACCTATGCCCAAGGCGCCTCGGCGGAAACCGTGGCGATGCTGACCATCGGCGCGGCGGACATGTTCGGTTTGCCGGTGTCGACCACCCACGTGCTGTCATCGGGCGTGGCCGGCACCATGGTCGCCAATGGCGGTGGTTTGCAGATGAAGACCATCCGCAATCTGCTGATGGCGTGGGTGCTGACCTTGCCGGCGGCGATTCTGCTGTCGGGCAGCCTGTACTGGCTGTTCACCCAGATTTTCTGAACAACCCGGCCCCCCCTGTAGGAGTGAGCCTGCTCGCGATAGCGGCGCTTCAGTCACATCTGCATCGACTGACAGCACGCCATCGCGAGCAGGCTCACTCCTACAGTTGATCTGCGGCGAGTTACAACGTCGAACGGATGACATCGCCCAACCACTCCATAAACACCCGCACCCGCAGCGGCAAATGCCGTTGCCGCGCATACAGGATTGAAATGCCCATCGCCGGCGCCGTGAACTGCGGCAGCACGGTCACCAACTCGCCAGTTTCGAGGTGCGGTTGCATGCCGGTGCGCGGCACCTGGATCAGGCCAAAGCCACCCAGGCACGCCGACTCGTAAGCATCGGTGCTGTTGACCGTGACGCTGCCAGCCATCGGCAATCGCCGCACCTGTCCGTCCTGTTCATACACAAACCCTTCCGAGCGCGAACCGAGCACGCCGACGTAGTGCACCAGCCGATGCTGCGCCAGATCCTCCAGCGTCTGCGGCACGCCGTAGCGCTGAAGGTACGCCGGGCTGGCGCAGTTGATCATCGGGAAGTCGCCCAAGTGCCGCGCCACCACCGATTGATCCGGCTGCGCGCCGATGCGCACCACGCAATCGAAACCCTCGCTGAGCAGATCGACACGGCGGTCGGTGCTGCTGATTTCCAGTTCCAGATTCGGGTGGCGCGCCATGAACTCCGGCAGCAGCGGCATGATCAGGCGCCGCGCGAGGATGTTCGGCATGTCGACACGAATCCGCCCGCTCAGCGAGGCCGGATCCTGCCGAAACAGCCCCTCGATCTCGTCCATGTGTGACAGCAGATCCTTGCTGCGCTCGTACAACACCAGACCGTCCTGAGTCGCCTGCACCTTGCGCGTGGTGCGTTGCAACAGACGCGTGCCGAGCAGGGTTTCCAGGGCCTGGACGTGTTCGGAAACCGTCGAACGCGGCAGCCCGAGACTTTCGCCGGCCAGGGTGAAACTCGACAATTCGCTGACCCGGACGAAGGTGCGCAGCAGTTCCAGTTTGTTCATGAGGACACCCGTTGATTGTTCGGCTGAGTCGATCAGTGATTCCGGTTTCAGTCTGTTTATCACCCCATGGCGGATAAATAAACTTTGCTCATCACCACTCAACGCAATCGAGGATTTCACATGAGCCGCAAAATCGCATTGATCACCGGTGCCAGCCGTGGCCTGGGCAAGAACGCCGCCCTGCACCTCGCCGCCGAAGGCGTGGACATCATCGGCACCTACAACAGCCGCGCCGATGAAGCCCAGGCGCTGGTCGCTGAACTGGAACAACGCGGCGCCAAAGCCGTGATGCTGCAACTGGACGTCGGTCGCAGCGAAACCTTTGCCGATTTCGCTTCGCGGGTGGAGCAGGCGCTGCAGCACTTTGATCGCCCGCGCTTCGACTTTCTGATCAACAACGCCGGGATCGGTGTGCACGCGGCGTTCGCCGAGACCACCCCGGAACAGTTCGACCTGCTGATGAATATCCAGCTCAAAGGGCCGTTCTTCCTGACTCAGCAACTGCTGTCGCTGATCAATGACGGCGGGCGCATCATCAACATCTCCAGCGGCCTGACCCGCTTCAGCCTGCCGGGTTATGCCGCCTACGCCGCGATGAAAGGCGCAATGGAAGTGCTGACCCGCTATCAGGCCAAAGAGCTGGGCGCGCGGCAGATCGGCGTGAATATACTGGCACCGGGCGCCATCGAGACCGACTTTGGCGGCGGTGCGGTGCGCGACAACGCCGCGTTGAACGCGATGGTTGCGAGCAACACCGCACTGGGGCGCGCCGGGCAACCGGATGATATTGGGGGTGCGCTGTCGATGCTGCTGGCGCCGGGTGCGCAGTGGATCAACGGGCAGAGGGTCGAGGCGTCGGGCGGGATGTTCCTTTAAATCCCCCATTCACTAAAAACTTTCTTGGTGAGAGCCTCTGTGGCGAGGGGATTTATCCCCGATGGACTGCGCAGCAGGCCCTTCTTTTCTGGATAAAAAGAAGGGCCGCTACGCGCCCCATCGGGGATAAATCCCCTCGCCACAGGTTTTGCATTAGCCACAGGTTGTGCTTATCCCGCGCATACCCGGCGGGTCACGAGGCGCTCGCGCACCACGTCATAGCCCCAGTGATACACATAGGTGTACGGCAGGAAAAACAGCAGAACGCCGATGTCGAGCAAGAACGCCTGCCACAGGCTGACCGACAACCACCAGGCAATCAGCGGCACGCCCATCACGATCAATCCGCCCTCAAACAGCAGCGCATGAACCACACGCGTCCAGGCATTGTGCGCGACGTGCAGGCGTTTGAGCATGCGGTCGAAAAAGCCGTTGAACAGCACGTTCCACGCCAGCGCCAACATCGCGATCAGCACGGTCACCGCGCCCATGTCCAGCAGCGGTTTGTCCATGATCCACGCCAGCAACGGGGTACAGATCAGGATCGCCAGACACTCGAAACCGATGGCCTGGAAGATACGTTCAGTGATGGATTTGTTGGCAGTCATGGCCTGACTCCTTGAGTGAAGAGGGTTGCCATGATCGGCCACCATACCGATACTTCATAACCAATAACCATCGATCAAGGCGATAGTTCATGGCTTCGCAAGAAGTGCTGTTGGCGTTCGTGCAAGCGGCCACTCAGGGTTCGTTTTCGGCAGCGGCGCGCAAGCTGGGGCGCAGTCAGTCGACCATCAGTGCCGCAGTGGCCAGCCTGGAGATCGATCTGGATCTGATTCTGTTCGACCGCAGCAGCCGCAAACCGACCCTGACTCCGGCCGGCCATGTGATGCTGCAACGGGCCGAGGCGATTCTGGCGGCCACCAGTCGTATGGAAATGAGCGCCCGGCAACTGGCACAAGGCGTCGAGCCGAAGCTGACCGTGGCGATTTCCGACACCTACCAGTCAGCGCGATTTGAAGCGGCACTGGTCGGCTTCGAGCAGCGTTATCCGGACCTGGAACTGGAATGCTTGATCGCCGAGTGTGACGACCTGATCGAGTTGGTCCAGCGTGGCCGCGCACACTTGGCGTTTGCCGAAATGCAGGACACCTATCCACCGGATCTGGTGACCTCGACCGTCGCCGAGCGCACTGACCTGGCGCTGTTCGTCAAAGATGATCATGTGCTGACCCGTGTCGAACGGGTCGACCAGCAGGTGCTGGAGCAGCATCGCGAGTTGCGCCTGGCGACCATCGTCAATCCCTACGACAGCCGGGCAAAGGGCCGGGTGTGGTCGGCGCCGAGTTACCTGATGCTGATGGAAATGGCGGAGATGGGCTTTGGCTGGGCGGCGCTGCCGCGCTGGCTGGTGGCGCGTTTCGGTAATGGCTCGCTGGTGGAACTGACGGTGCGCGGCTGGCCGCGGCCGGTGTATGTCGATGCGTTGTGGTCGCGGATTTATCCGCCGGGGCCGGCGGGGAGCTGGTTACTGAGCAAGATGCTGGAATAGCGGCGCCGCCAATCGCTGGCAAGCCAGCTCCCACAAGTACCGAGGTGTTCATTAACTTTGTGCACGGCGCACAAATACTGAGGTGCTCATTAACTTTGTGTACGGCGCAGACACTGTGGGAGCTGGCTTGCCAGCGATGAGGCCGGCACTGCCAATGAATTCCCCGGATCAATCCAGTTCGCTCAGCCGCCCCTCGATAAACCGCCGCTCCGGCTCTTGCCGGGTCAGTTCCAGTGCTCGGAGGTACGCCGCCCGCGCCTGCTCCACCCGACCCAACTGCCGACAAAACTCCGCCCGCGCCGAATGCGCCAGGTGGTAATCCTGCAACTCACCGCGATCCAGAATCCCCTCGATCAGCGTCAGCCCCGCCAACGCGCCATCGCGCTTGGCCACTGCCACCGCGCGGTTCAACTCGATCACCGGCGACGGTACCGCGCGCAACAGCACGTCATACAGCCCGACGATCTGCTGCCAATCGGTTTCCGCCGCTGACGGCGCTTCGGCATGCACCGCGGCAATCGCCGCTTGCAGGCAATACGGCCCGAACCTTCGGGTGGTCAGCGCCCGCTCCACCAGCGCACAACCTTCGGCGATCAGCCCGGCATCCCAGCGCGAGCGATCCTGGTCATCCAGCAGCACCAGTTCACCACTGGGCGAAGTGCGCGCCGGCCGACGTGATTCGTGCAACAGCATCAACGCCAGCAGGCCCATGACCTCCGGTTCCGGCAGCAGCTCCATCAGCAACCGCCCAAGCCGAATCGCCTCGCGGGTCAGATCTTCGCGGGTCAGTTCGGCGCCCATAGACGCCGAATAACCTTCGTTGAACACCAGATAAATCACCCGCAACACGCTGTCGAGGCGCTCGGGCAGTTCGCTCAGGCTGGGGACTTGATAAGGAATTCTGGCGTCGCGAATCTTCGCCTTGGCACGGACGATGCGCTGGGCAATCGCCGCCGGTGCCGAGAGAAACGCGCGGGCGATTTCCTCGGTGGTCAGGTCACAGACTTCACGCAGGGTCAGCGGCACTTGCGCATCCGCCGCCAGCGCCGGGTGACAGCAGGTGAAGATCAGCCGCAGGCGGTCGTCTTCCACGTCTTCGCCACTCCAGTCGGCCTGTTCCAATTCTTCGAGCTGCGCCAGCAACAGCGGCTGCGAGGCCTTGAACCGGGCGCGCCGGCGCAACACATCGATGGCCTTGAAGCGCCCGGTAGACACCAGCCAGGTGCGCGGGTTGTCCGGCACGCCATCGCGCTGCCAGCGCTCGACCGCGACGAAGAACGCCTCGTGCAAGGCTTCTTCGGCGAGGTCGAAATCCCCGAGCAGACGAATCAGGGTCGCCAGAATCCGCCGCGAGTCTTCGCGATAGACCTGCTCGACCCGCGCCCGGACTTCAGACATTCAACTGCCGCACCGGACGCACTTCAACGCTGCCGACCCGGGCCGCCGGAATGTTACCGGCGACCTGAATCGCTTCGTTGAGATCCTTGGCATCGATCAGGTAGAAACCGGCCAGTTGCTCCTTGGTTTCAGCGAACGGGCCATCTGTGATCGACAGCTTGCCGTTGCGCATGCGCACCGTGGTCGCGGTCTGCACCGACTCCAGCGCTTCGGCCGCGACCATCCGCCCGCTGCCCTGAATCGACTCGGCGTAGGCCCAGCACTCGGCGTCTTCCGGGCTGTCGGGCGAGGTGTGCAGCAGGCGCTCATCGCTGTAGACCAAGCATAAATACTTCATGGTTTTCTCCTGAATCGAACGGATCAACTATGGCTGAAGATCAGGGCTGCACATCGAACAGCGTGCTGCCGCTCATCGGATCGAACGGTGCCGACCAGTGCTCGTGAGCGATCTTCCACGTCCCGCCGACCTGCCGATAGCACGCGGTGGCGCGCATCCAGCAGCTCTGGGTTTCGCCCTTGTCGTTGGTGCCGCCGCAATGCGTCACCCAATGGGCGAAGGCGAGGTTGTTGGCGGTCTCGATGGCTATCTCGTGAAACTCGAAAACGTGCGGGCCGGAACACATCTCCATGCAGGCTTCCCAGTGGGCACGGTAGGCCGCTTTGCCCTTGAATTGCAGGGCCTTGATCGCGTCGAAAGAGAGGATGTCATCGGCATACAACGCCATGACTTTGTCGACGTCCTTGGTCATCACCGCTTCGCGGTAGGTGTTGATCAGGGCTTGGATTTCAGTCTGTGCGCTCATGGTGTTCTCCGTGGTTTTTGTTGTGAAGACACCTTTAGTCGTTCGGCCATCGGGCAGATCGACAGTCGAAACAAAAAATTTCCGCCGAACACAAAATCGCTAGAATCCGAGGCTCATCTTTGTAGGAAAAAGGAAATTCCCGTGTCAGCCCAACTCGTGCCGTACGACAGCCTGAACGCGTTGCAGCGTCAGCAGGTCGAGGCGATTGAAATCCATCCCGAGCAGATCAAGTTCTCCGGCGACATTCACGGCGCGCTGCACACGCTGCTGTCCAAACCTGATCCCGGCGTCAAAGGCTTTGCCCTGCTGGCAGACCAGGTGCCGGTGGCGTTCCTGCTGCTCAAGCGCCCGCCCGTGTTGCCGGCCTGGGCCAATGAACACAGCGCCACCCTGCACGCCCTGCAGGTCGACCACCGGGCGCAGGGCAAAGGTTACGGCAAGGCTTGCCTGCAGGCGCTGCCCGAGGTGGCGCGTGAAGCATGGCCGGAGATCAAGGGGCTGGAACTGTCGGTGGATGCCGATAACGATGCCGCCATCGCGCTGTACGCCAAACACGGTTTCGTCGACAGCGGCGAAGCGTACAAGGGCCGGGTCGGTTACGAACGGCGTATGGGACTGTTTTTCTAAATCATCGAGGGATGCACGATGATCGATTCAATCGAAGCACTGGAAGCTATTTACGGCCTGCCCCACGACCGCGCGGTGCGCAAGCAGATCGGTTTTCTCAACGAGGATTATCAGGCGATGGTGCGCCTGTCGCCGCTGGTGATCGTCAGCTCGGTGGGCGCCGACGGTCTCGACAATTCGCCGCGCGGTGACAAAGCCGGGTTCGTGCGGGTCATTGACCAAAACACCCTGGCTCTGCCGGACCGCCCGGGCAACAACCGCATCGATACCCTGCGCAATGTGCTGCACGATCCACGGGTGTCGTTGCTGTTCATCATTCCGGGCATTGGCGAGACCTTGCGGGTCAATGGCACCGCGACCATCAGCGCCGATCCTGAGCTGCTGGAAAGCTTTGCGGTGAACGACAAACCGGCGAAAACGGTGTTGCTGGTGACGGTAGAGGCGGCGTTTTTCCACTGCTCGAAAGCCTTTGTACGCTCTGACGCCTGGAACCCGGAAACCCACCTGCCGCGCTCGGCCCTGCCCTCTGCCGGCGCCTTCCACAAGCGCCTGAACGACGGGCAGTTTGACGCCGAGACCTACGACCGCGAAGCACCGAAAAGAGTAAGCGACACTCTCTACTGAACGGGGAACTCAAAACGCCACAACCCTCTGTGGGAGCGAGCCTGCTCGCGAAAGCGTCATATCAGTCAACAAATTGGTTGGTTGACACGCCCTCTTCGCGAGCAGGCTCGCTCCCACAGTTTTGAACGGGTTGAATCAGAGAGTAAGAATCATCTCGTGCCACGCCATCCCGCCGTGATCCGACTCCGACGGCTTGATGTAGGCAAAGCCGAACCCGGCGTACAGCGGAATATGCTTCTCCTTGCACATCAGATGAATCGTCGCCTTGTCCATCCCGCGCATGCGCTCGATGAACTCGGCCATCAGTCGCTTGGCCAAACCCTGGCCCTGATAGTCCGGGTGCACCACCACCGACATGATCACCACGTTCGGCCCTTGCGGATCGTGACCGATCAGCTCCTTGAACGCCTCGTCGGACATTTGCACATCAAACGCCGCACCCGAGTTGATGAACCCGGCGACTACGCCGTCCACTTCGGCGACGATAAAGCCCTCCGGCCAAGTAGCGATGCGCGTGGCGATCTTCTCGCGAGTGGCGGCTTCATCGCCTTCGTAGGCAACGGTTTCGATCGCGTAGCAGCGATCCAGGTCGGCGGCGGTGACGTTGCGGATGACGGTGTTCATGGCAGCTCGAAAATCAACGGAGAAAAGTGCGCAAAGCATAAAGGAATAAGGTGTTCATATCGATCCGCGCGGGGGGCGTAAAGCCTGCGTATAAGCGCTTTTCTTCGTGCCGCTGACGGGCTATTCCTGCGGTGTGTCTCTGATCACCCTTGGGGGTAACCGCTTATGAGCAGCGTTGAAATCGGCCTGTTGATGGTGTTGGGCATCAGTACGTTCGGCTTTATCACCCTGGGCATCGACCTGTTGCGGGCGCGACGGCTGGGCAAGGGTAAACGCGGTTGAACAGCATGAGGCGGATCAGTGATCCGCCTCATCGTCATGGGCTCAGGCTTTGCTGTCGACCGGCACGCAGATTTCCAGTTTGCCGGTGTGCAGTCGCGGATTGAAATCGGCGCTGTAGCGTTCCAGTTCCGGGGCATTCAGTTCCACGTAATGGGAAGTCGGTAGCCAGGTCTTGTAGATGTATTGCAGGGTTTGCGGCAACTGGTCGAGCGGTCCCTTGTGCTCGAACACCGCGTACTGCCGGGGCAGCACTTCGACCCACTGATAGACCTTCTGGTCGAGGTCATCGAGCTTGCTGATTTCTACCCCGGCGATGTAGTCGAAGCCACCCTTGCCGTCGAAATTGCTGCAGACGCCGTAGGTCACTTCGTTTTTTTGTCCCTGTATCTTTCCCAGGTGCGGCAAGAACTTTTCCCACAGCGCGGGGATGTCCTTGGCAGTGTCCTGAGTGAATCGACCACGAAATCCCGCGATCAGCAGGAAGTGTCCATGTTCGAAGCGAGGTTCCGCCACTTCGACGCGTTTTTGCTCATCCATGACTCGACTCCTGGAACAAAAGTAGGGGTTCGGCTGCTGAGTATAGAAGCCAAACCCGATTCGCAATGTCACAAGGCGTGCAACTGGTCGGCAGCCCCGGAGCCGACGAACTCGTTATAACCGGATACGATCACGTAGACCGCGAAATAGCAGAAGATCGCCGCCGATGCCATGTAGGAGTAGCGCAACAGCTTGTCGCCGAGTAACTTGCCGCCGTGGCTCGCGGCAAAGCACAGACCGGCCGACCACAGCAGGCCGGCGCAGAGAAAACCGCCGAGAAACAGCGCCGAGCTGAGCGGGCAGCCGCCACCGGAACGGGCGATCAGGGTGCCGCCAACCGCGGCGAACCACAGAATCGCGCTAGGCGAGGACATGGCGAGGAAGATCCCTCGGAAGAATTCCTTGCGATGCGAGTTCTGCCCCACCTCCGCCGTCGCCGCCAACTGCGCTTCGTGGTGAATCGCCGAATAGATCATCTTCGCCGCAAAGTAGATCAGCAGCGCCGACCCGCCGATCCACAGCACCCAGCGCACGCTTTCGTACTGCAGCAACACGGTCATCCCGGCCAGTGCCAGCACTGCGTAGATCAGGTCGCCGACGCAGGTGCCGAGGCCCAGCGCGAAGCCCTGAAAGTAACCGCGCTGCATCGCCAGGGTGATCATTGCGATGTTGGCCACGCCGATGTCCAGGCACAGCGAAAGGCTCAGCAAGAAGCCACTGGTGAATTCCATCTACCGATTTCCTTGGGAAAAATTTGTTTGCATGCAGGCTGGACAGCCTGCCATCACAGCCCTTATCTTCCGCCACAGGTCACCGCAGTGACCAGCGTCGCTCGGACGGTTCCGGGCGCTTACGTTATCCGAGGCAACAATGGCTGAACAAGGTTCGCCGCGCCGCTTTGCGCGCATTGATCGACTCCCCCCTTACGTTTTCAACATCACCGCCGAGCTGAAGATGGCCGCGCGGCGTCGTGGTGAAGACATCATCGACTTGAGCATGGGCAATCCCGACGGGGCCACACCGCCGCACATCGTCGAAAAACTCGTACAAGTTGCCCAACGTGAAGACACCCACGGTTACTCCACGTCCAAGGGCATTCCGCGCCTGCGCCGGGCGATTTCCAACTGGTACAAGCAACGCTACGCGGTCGATATCGACCCGGAAAGCGAAGCCATCGTCACCATCGGTTCCAAGGAAGGCCTGGCGCATTTGATGCTGGCCACCCTGGATCAGGGCGACACGGTGCTGGTGCCGAACCCGAGCTACCCGATTCACATCTACGGCGCAGTGATTGCCGGCGCCCAGGTGCGTTCGGTACCGCTGGTGCCGGGCGTGGACTTCTTCGATGAACTGGAGCGGGCGATTCGCGGTTCGATCCCCAAGCCGAAAATGATGATCCTCGGTTTCCCGTCCAACCCTACCGCACAATGCGTGGAGCTGGATTTCTTCGAACGGGTGATCGCCCTCGCCAAGCAGTACGACGTACTGGTGATTCACGACCTGGCCTACGCCGATATCGTCTACGACGGCTGGAAAGCCCCGTCGATCATGCAGGTGCCCGGCGCCAAGGACATCGCGGTGGAGTTTTTCACCCTGTCCAAGAGCTACAACATGGCTGGCTGGCGCATCGGTTTCATGGTCGGCAACCCGGAGCTGGTCAACGCCCTGGCGCGGATCAAGAGTTATCACGACTACGGCACCTTCACTCCGCTGCAAGTGGCGGCGATTGCCGCGCTGGAAGGCGATCAGCAATGCGTGCGCGACATCGCCGAGCAGTATCGCCAGCGTCGTAACGTGCTGGTCAAAGGCCTGCATGAACTGGGCTGGATGGTCGAGAATCCGAAGGCTTCGATGTATGTCTGGGCGAAGATTCCCGAGGCGTACGCGCATCTGGGTTCGCTGGAATTCGCCAAGAAGCTGCTGGCCGAGGCCAAGGTCTGCGTCTCGCCGGGGGTTGGCTTTGGTGAGTATGGCGATGATCACGTGCGCTTCGCGCTGATTGAAAACCAGGACCGGATTCGTCAGGCGGTGCGCGGGATTCGCGGGATGTTCCGGGCGGATGGCCTAGTCGCCAAAACTGGCGCCTGACACCTGCCCCCTGTGGGAGCGAGCCTGCTCGCGAAAGCGGTCTATCAGTCAACATATTGGTTGTCTGACATGGCCTCTTCGCGAGCAGGCTCGCTCCCACACTGGTTTTGGGTGAACCCTAAAATCAGCGCACAAAAAAACCGCATCGCTGCGGTTTTTTTGTGTCTGCAAAGCGCCGCTTACACGAACAGCGACAACAGCAGGATAAAGCCCAGGCCCACCACCGACAGGATGGTTTCCATCGCGGTCCAGGTCTTGAAGGTTTCGGCCACGGTCATGTTGAAGTACTGCTTCACCAGCCAGAAGCCGGCGTCGTTCACATGGGACAGGATCAACGAACCGGCACCGGTGGCCAGCACCAGCAGCTCACGGTTGACGCCCGGGATCATCCCCACCACCGGCACCACGATGCCGGCGCCCGTGATGGTCGCCACGGTGGCCGAACCGGTGGCGATACGAATCACCGCCGCCACCAGCCATGCCAGCAGGATCGGCGAGATCTGCGCGCTGACTGCCATGTGGCCGATCACGTCGCCCACACCACTGGTCACCAGCATCTGCTTGAAGCCACCACCGGCACCGATGATCAGGATGATCGCGGCGGTTGGCGCCAGGCTCGCGTCCAGCCACTTGAGCATCTGCTGCGAACCGATGCCCTGCTTGTGACCGAAGGTGTACAGCGACAGCAGCAAGGCCAGCAGCAGGGCCGAGATCGGGTGACCGATCATGTCCATCCAGGTGCGGAAGAAGTGACCGTCCGGCAGCGCCACGTCAGCAAAGGTTTTCAGCAGCATCAGGAACACCGGCAGCAGCACGGTGATCAGGGTGATGCTGAAGCTCGGCAACTTGGTTGAGTCGTCGCTTTCACGGGCCAGTTGATCGACCAGCTCCTGATTCGGCGTGCCGGGAATGTGCTTGGCGATGAAGGTACCGAAGATCGGACCGGCGATGATGGCGGTCGGCAGCGCAACGATCAGACCGTAGAGGATGGTCTTGCCGATGTCGGCGCCGAACACGCCGATCGCCAGCAGCGGGCCCGGGTGCGGCGGCACCAGACCGTGTACAGCGGACAGGCCGGCGAGCAGCGGGATACCGATCTTGATGATCGACACACCGGTGCGGCGGGCAACGATGAACACCAGCGGAATCAGCAGCACGAAGCCGATTTCGAAGAACAGCGGGATACCGACGAGGAACGCGGCGAACATCATCGCCCACTGCACTTTGTCCTTGCCGAACGCGCGGATCAGGGTCTGGGCGATCTGATCCGCCCCGCCGGATTCGGCCATCATTTTGCCGAGCATGGTGCCCAGCGCGAGGATGATGCCGACGAAACCGAGTACACCACCGAAGCCGTCCTGGAACGCCTTGATGATGGTGCCGATCGGCATGCCGGACGTCAGGCCGAGGAACGCGGCCGCGATGGTCAGCGAGATAAAGGGGTGAATTTTGAATTTGGTGATCAGGATAATCAGGCCGATTACCGTGACCACTGCATCGAGCAGCAGGTAGGCGTCGTGGGACATGCCAAACATTGGGGGTGTCTCCTGGCTTGTTGTTGTTATTAAAGCGGGTTAAACAGAATTCGTGAGGACAGCGCTAGCTCTTTCAACACACTCATACCGCCTGTTTCAAACCGTGGGCCTGCCACCAGACGTGCGCCTGGGCCGCCAGTTCTTCAACGCTGTGGATCGAAGCATTCAGCGCCAGGGTCAACGGCTCACCTACCGGCGATTCGAGGGTGGCGAACTGGCTTTCGATCAACGTTGCCGGCATAAAGTGGCCCGGACGATGGGACACACGGTCGGCGGCGACTTCAGGGGTCAGCTCAAGAAACACGAAGCCCAGGCCCGGCAAGGCACTGCGTAGCACTTCGCGATAACTGTGTTTAAGGGCAGAGCAGGTCAGCACCGGGCGTTTACCCGATGCATCGACGCGACGCAGTTCATCGCACAGGCTGTCGAGCCAGCCGGCACGGTCGTCGTCGTTCAGGGGGATCCCCGCGCTCATCTTTTCGATGTTGGCGGCCGGATGAAAAGTATCGCCTTCAATGGCAGTGGCGCCGCTCAATTGGCACAGGGCCTGGCTGACGCACGTCTTGCCGCAACCGGCAACGCCCATGATGACCAGGGCGGTGATGGGATGACTCATATAACACCTCAGCGCGCAGACAGCGCTACCTTTGCTAGCTATGACTCTAGTGCACAGGCAGAAGTTGCCGACGCCTTCTTGTCGTTTTTTTGGGTTGCAGCAGGTTTGTTCCCAACGCCAAAAAGCGAAGATCAGGCAGGACCTCGCTTACGCATTTGCAGCTGCATCAGGACAGCGCTACCTTAGTGCCTTGATTTTTGTTTGGCAAGCCGCCCGATGACCACCCCTAAAAACGATAAAAACACTCGCACCACCGGCCGTCCCACCCTTAATGAAGTTGCCCGCCTCGCCGGCGTGAGCCCGATTACCGCCTCCCGCGCCTTGCGCGGGGTCAGCACGGTCGCCACGGAACTGGTGGAAAAAGTGCAGAAAGCCGCGCTTGAACTCAACTACGTGGTCAACCCTGCCGCCCGCGCATTGGCCTCGGCGCAGAGCCATTCAGTGGTGGTGCTGGTGCCATCGCTGTCCAACCTGTTGTTCATCGATACGCTGGAAGCCATTCATCGGGTGCTGACACCCAAGGGCTTCGAAGTGCTGATCGGCAACTTCCACTATTCGCGCGATGAAGAAGAGAACCTGCTGCGCAACTACATGGCTTATCAGCCGCGTGGTTTGCTGCTGACCGGGTTTGATCGCACGGAAAGTTCGCGGCGGATGATCGAGGCCAGCAATATTCCCTGCGTGTACATGATGGAACTCGACAGCGCCGCCGGAGTGAATTGCGTGGGTTTCTCGCAGCTCAGCGCCGGCGAAACCGCGGCCGAACATTTGCTCTCGCGCGGTCGCAAGCGTCTGGCCTACATCGGTGCGCAACTGGATCAGCGCACCTTGTTGCGCGGTGAAGGTTTCCGCAAAGCCCTGCAGAAGGCCGGGCGCTACGACCCGGATCTGGAAGTGCTGACCCCGCGCTCCTCGTCCGTGGGCCTGGGCGGTGAACTGTTCCTGCAACTGCTGGCGGCGCATCCGGATGTGGATGCGATCTTCTTCGGCAACGACGACCTGGCGCAGGGTGCGCTGCTGGAGGCGCTGCGCAACGGGATCAAGATCCCCGAGCAGGTGGCGATCCTCGGCTTCAACGACTTGCCGATGTCCGAACACATGGTCCCGCGCCTGAGCAGCATTAACACCCCGCGTGAAGCGATCGGCCGGCGCGCGGCGGAGCAGATGTTGACGTTGATGGCGGGCAACAGCGTGGCGCGGCCCGTTGAGGATATGGGTTTTGAATTGAAGATTCGCGAGAGTACCTGAGCTCTGAAATCCTGTCGGAAGCACTTCCTGTGGGAGCTGGCTTGCCAGCGACGGCGTCAGGCCAGTCGATACAGTGTTGACTGATACACCGCAATCGCTGGCAAGCCAGCTCCCACAGTTTTTTGGTACACCCACCCTATGCATGTATCAGTGGCTGAGCAGTTCGACGAGCGCCAGCGCGCCCTTCTGCAACGGCTGGCTCTTGAGCCACACCGCGTGCACCGGCAGTACCAGGCCGTTTTCGATGTTGCGAAAATTCAGTCGCTTCAAGCGCCCGCTGTCCAGCCACGGCTGCACCACCGACAACGGGAAATTGCCCCAGCCCAGCCCCGCCTCGACCATCTCCAACGCGGTCTCCAGCGTGTCGGTGCGCCAATGCGATTCGGCCACCAGCGGCCGGGTTTCGCTGATCGGCAAGTCGCGGCTGGCGACGAAGATCTGCCGCACATGTACCAGGTCTTCGAGAAACAGATCCTGCCCCTGCAACAACGGACTGTCCGCCGCGAGCGTGGCGATCATCCGTTCGCTGCCGACAAACTGAAAACGCTCCAGCACGTTCATGCTCAACCCGGCAAACGCCAGACACACGCTGACGCGGCCACTGTGCAGCATTGCCAGCACATCGTCCTGCGGCGCGCTCAGCACTTCAATGTCGAGCAGCGGATGACGCTCGGCAATCACCTTGATCGCGGCGAGCAAGCGGCGACGGTCGATGTCCGCGACCACGCCTATCGACAGCCTGCTCTCCAGCCCCAGCGACAACTCCACCGCGTGCACTTGCAGTTGCTTGAGCTGCTCGGCGATCAGCCGCGCGTGGGGCACCAGTGACAGTGCCATCGCTGTCGGCTGCGGCTCGCGATGGCTGCGGTCGAACAAGGCGTAGCCAAGCTCCGCCTCCAGATTGCCGATAGCCATGCTCACCGCCGACGGCACCCGCCCCAAAGCGCGGGCAGCAGCGGAAAACGAGCCACGCTCGATCACTGCGAGGAATAGTTCGATGCTGTCGCTGTTGAAATTCAAAACACCACCTATCACCAAAACTGAAAGCTACTGACTTTTTCTGTCACGCCTATTGAAGCTATCTTTTGCCGTCTTCGCCAGTCTCGCTGGCCAACACGTTGCAAGAAAGAGGCAAATCTCCATGCAAGGCGTCAAACGCAAACTGGTCTACGTGTCGCTCTACGAAGTGATCGGCATGACCTTCTCCGCCCTCGGCCTGGCGCTGTTATCCGGCACTTCGCCCGGCAGCACTGGCCCACTGGCGGTGATCATCACCACCATCGCGGTGACCTGGAATTTCATCTACACCTCGCTGTTCGAGCACTGGGAAAGCCGCCAGCAGTCACGCACCCGCACGGTCAAACGGCGCATCGCTCATGCAGTGGGTTTTCAACTGACGCTGATAGTGTTCCTGATTCCGCTGATTGCCTGGTGGATGAACATCAGTCTGGTGCAGGCGTTCCTGCTGGATCTGGCACTGATCATCTTCATCCCGTGCTACACGTTCGCCTTCAACTGGCTGTTCGATCGCATTTTCGGCTTGCCGGCGTCGGCGCTGCCCGATTCGACCGCTGCGGCATAAATCGTTAATTGGTAAGTAGTTATTGCAAGAAATCGGCGGTTCTCCGGGGCTAACCGCCGAAATTCACAATCCGTGAACTCCGATAGCAGGCTAAGCTTTTCCATCAATAAAAAATGGATCCGCCGATGACTGCTCACGCCCCCGCCGCCGCGCAACGCGACGGCATCGACCCGATACGCGCCGCCGAGATTTCCGCCCGCATCGACCGCCTGCCCGCCGTCGCCACCATCTGGCGACTGGTGGCGCTGTTGTCGATTGGCGGTTTCTTCGAACTCTACGATTTGTTCCAGACCGCCTACATCAGTCCGGGGCTGATCCGTGACGGGATCTTCGCCACCGGCAATCAGGGCGTGTTCGGTTTCTCCGATCAGGCGGCGTTCGCTTCCGCGACCTTCCTCGGCCTGTTCCTCGGCGCGAGCCTGCTCAGTCCGTTGGCTGACCGTTTCGGCCGCCGCGCAATCTTCACTTTTGCGCTGGTCTGGTACACCGTGGCCACGGTGCTGATGGGCGTTCAAAGCTCGGCGCTGGGCATTATCTGCATGCGTTTTCTGGTGGGCATCGGCCTCGGGATCGAGCTGGTGACCATCGACGCCTACCTCTCGGAGCTGGTGCCCAAACGCATGCGCAGTTCGGCGTTTGCCTTCGCGTTTTTCGTGCAGTTTCTCTCGGTGCCGGCGGTGGCACTCATGTCCTGGTGGCTGGTGCCGCAGGCGCCGTTCGGCGTGTCGGGCTGGCGTTGGGTGGTGCTGGCGAGTGCGGTGTTTGCGCTGTTCATCTGGTGGCTGCGCAAGCGCCTGCCGGAGTCGCCGCGCTGGCTGGCGCAGCATGGGCGGTTCGATGAAGCGAACAGGATTCTCGATGACATCGAAGCCCGCTGCGAGAAGGATCACCGCCAACCGCTGGACGCTCCGGAAACGGTGCCCGTGGATGTCGAGGGCAAGGGTCGCTTCGCCGACATCTGGCAGCCGCCATATCGGCGTCGCGCATTGATGCTGATCGTGTTTCACGTGTTCCAGGCGATCGGTTTCTTCGGTTTTGGTAACTGGCTGCCGGCGTTGCTTTCCGGCCAGGGTGTGAGTGTCACCCACAGCCTTATGTATGCGTTCATCATCACCCTCGCCTACCCGCTCGGGCCGTTGCTGTTCGTGAAGTTTGCCAACCGTTTCGAGAACAAGTGGCAGATCGTCGGCTCGGCCCTTGGCGCGATGACTTTCGGCACTTTGTTCGCGTTGCAGACCAGCGCCTTCGGCCTGATCGTCTGCGGAGTGATGATCACCTTTTGCAATGCGTGGCTGAGTTTCAGTTATCACTCGTACCAGAGCGAACTGTTCCCGACCAACATCCGCGCCCGGGCGGTGGGCTTCTGTTATTCGTTCAGTCGCTTGTCGACGGTGTTCAGCAGCCTGTTGATCGGGCTGTTCCTCGACAACTTCGGCACGCCCGGGGTGCTCGCGTTCATTGTCAGCAGCATGCTGATCGTGATGCTGACCATCGGCTGGTTCGGCCCGCGCACGCGCAATCTGGCGCTGGAAAACATTGCCCACCGCTGAGGCCACACGGTCATCCTCTGCCGCCCGACGGCAAGGGATGACCGCTTTGTTCGGCGCACAAGTTGCGTAACTCGTTGAAATCATGTGTTTTTGCGCGAAGGCACGGTAATTGCTGCTTCAGGCCCGTCAGCAATTATCCATAGGGCTCCATCATGATGTTGGTCAGTGCCAAACAGCAGCAGCTCATTCACCTGCCCAAGCGGCTGGCGGATGACGCGACCACGACCGCCGCTGCCGGTCTGCAAAGCGGCCTGCACGGCGCCATGCTGCAATCGCTGCAGAACC
Source organism: Pseudomonas sp. lyk4-TYG-107 (assembly GCF_030209055.1). Taxonomy (NCBI): domain Bacteria; kingdom Pseudomonadati; phylum Pseudomonadota; class Gammaproteobacteria; order Pseudomonadales; family Pseudomonadaceae; genus Pseudomonas; species Pseudomonas sp. lyk4-TYG-107. The sequence goes on along the minus strand of NZ_JARVST010000007.1, from coordinate 194,102 downwards.
AGGCCCAGTCGCAGGCGACCGACGCGACCTCCAAGGTTGAGGATTCGGCCACGCAGATCGCCACCCAGCAAGTGGCCGCCGCCACGCGCATCAGCGATAACGTCGACGAAGCGTTCGCCAAGACCCGTGTCGGCCTGCAAACCACCGACGCCACGGCGGCCGGCACCACCATCGGGACCTCGGCCACTGACGCGTTCAAGGACTACATGAGCAAGTCGCCGGAACAGCGCCTGCGCGACAGTATCCTTCAGAGCATGGGCATCACCGAAGACGACATCAAAGCCATGCCGCCGGAGAAACAACTGGCCATCGGCAAAGAGATCGCCGAGCGTCTGCAGGACAAGATGAAGCTGGCGCAAGCGGAAAAAGACAACGTCAATGACGTCAAAGACAGCGACAAACTGGCGGACAAGTTTCTCGCGGCGCTTTGATCTGAAAGTTGCTTAGAAACCAATGTAGGAGTGAGCCTGCTCGCGATAGCGATACATCAGTTACTTATCCAGTGACTGACGCACCGCAATCGCGAGCAGGCTCACTCCTACAGTTGTTGATGGGTGTCAGTTTAGTTGCAACGTCGCATTGAACTGCCCGATCGCATCCACCACATGTCGCGATCCCTGCTGAATTTCCAGAATCACCTCCCCCGCCTCATTCGCCAGTTCCACACCCAGCCCGGTGCGGCTCAGGCTCGACTGCATGCTCGACACCGCGCTCAGCGACAGGTCATGGTTTTTGCGTACCACTTCGACAATCTCCAGAGTCGCCTGACTGGTACGCGCCGCAAGACTGCGCACCTCGTCCGCCACCACCGCAAACCCGCGCCCGTGCTCACCGGCCCGGGCCGCTTCGATGGCTGCGTTGAGCGCCAGCAGGTTGGTCTGATCGGCGATCCCGCGAATGGTCTGGACGATGGTGCCGATGATGTCCGACTGCTTGCTGACGGCATCAATGCTCAGCGCCGCTTCGTTGAGGTCGCGGGAAATGTCCTGAATGATCTGCACCGTCTGCTGCACCACCTGTGAGCCCTTTTGCGCGCAGGCGTCGTTCTGTACCGAGGTGCTGTGGGCCGATTCCGCGGCGTTCTGCAGCGTAGTCATTTGTTGGGTGATGTCGCTGGCGAACTTCACCACCTTGTACAAACGGCCCTTGGTATCGAACAGCGGGTTGTACGAGGCTTCGAGATAAACCATCTGCCCGGACTTGTTCTTGCGTTCGAAACGGTGCGAGTGATATTCACCGCGATTGAGCGACGCCCAGAACGCCTTGTACTGCGCCGATTCGGATTCGGAACGGTGACAGAACATGCTGTGGTGATGGCCAACGATTTCGTTGAGCGAGTACTGCATGGTTTTCAGAAAGTTGTCGTTGGCGGTAATCACGTTGCCGTCCGGGGTGAACTCGATCACCGCCATCGAACGGCTGATCGCCGCCAGCATGCTTTCTTCTTCGTGCTCTTTGTTGACCCGGGCGGTGATGTCCGACGCCACTTTGATCACACTTTTGACTTGTTTGTCCGGGCCGTACACCGGCATGTAACTGGCTTCGAGCCAGATCTCCTTGCCGGACTTGTTCAAGCGCAGAAACGTGCCGCTGATCGGCTCACCCCGGGCCAGGTCGCGCCACAATCTGGCGTACTCCTCGCTGCGGTAAAACGCTTCTTCGCAAAACACCCGGTGATGTTTGCCACGCACTTCCTCGGCGCTGTAACCCATGGTCTTGCAGAAGTTTTCGTTGGCATCCAGAACAATGCCTTCGGGGGTAAATTCGATCATCGCCATGGAGCGGCTGATCGCTTCGAGCTTGGCGTTGGCTTCGGTCAAGGCGCAGCTGAAACGCTCGATTTCCTGCAGGTCAGCCTTGTGATGTAGGTTGAACATGGTTGTATCACCTTCCGCGCGGTCTTTTGATTTGATGAAAGTTCAGGTCTTTCAGCATCCACCACTACGTTCCACAGAACAGGCACACGCATTCCTCCACGGGAGGAAGTTGTCAGGTGATAAATGATGTTTAATCCGAGGGTCCATGCAGCGACGCTCTAATCAAGACATCCTTCTCTTGATAGCCCAGCAGCGGGCCAGCCCTAACGTGCAGAAAACTTCCATGTACAACTTGCTCCTTGTTGGTTCAGTGTCCGGTGCCTTGGGTTGCGCACTCTGGCAGCGTTGAAATCACGGCTAACAGATGACGGTCGACATAGTTAGTTACAGCTAGCATAGCCATCGCCATGCCGTGCGCAAGGCCACTAGTCGGCCAGTATCTGGCACTTTTTGCACAAGAAACGGTTCAGCGAGCCGTCGAGCCCGCCGTCTCCGCCACCAGATCCAGCAACGCCTGCACCGTCGCTGGCGGCGTCTGCCCCGCAGGCAGCACCAGCGAAAAGACCCGTTCGATACGTGGCTGCAGGGCAATCACGCGCAAGCCCTGGCGCTCGGCCGGCAAGGTCATTTCCGGCACCAGGGTCACGCCGAGATTTTCCCGCACCAGAGTGAAGGCGCTGCTCCATTCGCGCACTTCGACTCGCACATCCTGCAACTGCAACCCGGCCTCGGCGGCGAGGCTGCGGGCATTGGTCGAGCAACCGCCGGTGGCCAGCACAAAAGGCAGCGCCGTCAGTTCTGGCAGGCTCACGCCTTGCTCGGTTCCACGCAGCGCCAGCGGATGCCCTGCGGGAACGACCGCCACCCATGCGTCGCGACCCAATGGCCCGGCGTTGCGCTCGGGTGCCGGGTTGAGCACCACGCCGACATCCACCAGCCCGGCCGCGAGCAGGGTTTCCACCTCATCGTCGCTGACCTCCAGCGCCACCACTTCGATCCCCGGATACAGCCGATTGAACTGGCGCAGCAGCGGTGGCAGAAAACTCGCCAGCACCATGGGAAAACTCGCCAGGCGGATCGTCCCGCGCAGCATCGGGCGCACGCTGTCGACGGTCTGGCGAATGGTCTCCAACGCACCGAGCATCAGCCGCGCCTGCTCGATCACCGGCAGGCCGATGGCGGTGGGCAAGGTCTGTCGGCTTTCGCGGCTGAACAGCTGCACGCCAAGGGTTTCTTCCATCAGCGCCAAGGCCTGGCTCGCGCCGGATTGAGTCATGCCGACCCGCTCGGCCGCGCGGGTGATGTTGCCGTGATCGGCGATGGCGACCACCAGCCGCCAATGCATCAGGTTCATCATGCCAGTAGCTGTCCTTATGGCAGGTTTCTGAAAGATTAATTTTACCGAGGGTGCGGCGCACTATGACACTGGCGCCAATTCCTCACCAGAGAGCTGCCGATGAAGCTGTATTACGCCCCGCAAGCCTGTTCGCTGGCGCCGCACATTGTGTTGCGCGAACTGAAGCTGCCCTTCGTGCTGATCCGCGTCGACAATCGCAGCAAGCGCACGGCCAGCGGTGAAGACTTTCTCGCGATCAATCCCAAGGGGTACGTCGCGGCCCTGCAACTGGACGACGGCGCGGTACTGACCGAAGGCCCGGTGATCCTGCAATATCTGGCGGATCTGCAACCACAATCGGGACTGGCGCCAGCACCCGGCAGTTTTGAAAGGCTGCGTTTGCAGGAGTGGCTGAATTTCATTTCGAGCGAAGTCCACGGCGGGCTTGGTGCGCTGTTCGATGAGCGGTTGCCGGCCGAGGTGATCAAGGAGAAGTTGTTCAAGCGTTTTGCGGTGTTGGTCGCGGTGCTGGAGCAGCAGGAGTATCTGTTGCCGAGCGGCTTCAGCGTGGCGGATGCCTTGTTGTTTGTGGTGTTGCGTTGGGCCGGGTTGTTCGGGATTGAGCTGGCGCAGTGGCCGGCACTGGCGCGGTTTCAGGCGCGGATTGAGCAGCGGCCGACCGTGGCGGCGGCGTTGGCTGCGGAAGCGGCGTAAGTCTTTAGATCATTCGCGAGCAGGCTCGCTCCCACAGGGGTTTTGTGCACGTCAAAAATCCAGTGTGGGAGCGAGCCTGCTCGCGAAGGCATCAGTTCAAACAACACCGATCAACCGGCAGAAACTCAAAGCCCCGCCGTCACCTTGCTCGCCACCTCCCCCGGTACCCACGCCCTCCACACCTGCGGCTGATCGCGTAAAAATGCTTCGGCTACCTGCCGTGGTGGCTGGCGTTTTTCGCTCATCCCGGCCAGCGTCTGGTTCAGCAGATCAATCGGCAAATCGACTTTCTCGAAGAACGACACCAGCTCCGGGTATTGCGCCTTGAACGGCGCCGACACGCCAATCGCCAGGCTGGCCGGCATCGAGCGGGTGCCCTTGGGATTCGGGTTGTTGGCATCGGCCAGGGTTTTCCAGGCTTCAGCATCGAACGGCGGCTCTTCGAGCTTCACCAGTTTGAAGCGCCCGAGCAGCGGCGTCGGCGACCAGTAATAGAACAGCACCGGTTTGCCGCGTTTGATCGACGACGCCACCTCGGCATCCAGCGCCGCGCCGGAGCCGGTGCGAAAGTTGACGTAGCTGTCGGTCAGCGCATAGGCCTTGAGCTTCTGGCTGTTGACGATCTCCGAAGTCCAGCCGGTCGGGCTGTTGAGGAAGCGTCCACGGCGCGGGTCTTCCGGGTCGCGGAACACGTCCTTGTAGCGCGGCAGGTCGGCCACCGATTTCAGCTCCGGGGCCAGCGGTTTGATCCCGCGTTCGGGGTCGCCCTTTATCACGTATTCCGGCACCCACCAGCCCTCGGTCGCGCCCTTGACCGTATCGCCAAGGCCGAACACCTTGCCTTCATTGGCCGCCTTGACCCACGCCGGACTGCGCCCGGCCCATTCCTCGCCGATCACCTGAATATCGTTTTTCGCCAGCGCCGCTTCCAGGCTGACGGTGCTGCCCGGCAGCGTGTCGGTCGGGTACCCGTAACCTTTTTCGACGATCAGGCGCAGCACTTCGGTGATGAAACTGCCGCTTTCCCAGGTGATGTCACCGAAGTGGATCGGTGCGGTTTTTTCCGCCGCCGAAACAGCGCCGACGCTCAGGCTCAGCGCCAGCAACGAACGGCCGAGCAGGGTTTTGATTGATCTCATGCGGACCTCTTGTCTGTCAGGATTTGGTTGGCGCTGTGGCGGTCGCACAGGGCTTGGGACCGGCTCATGTAAACGCTGACCGAACGCTGAGAGATGCCCAGTTCGGCGGCGATTTGCGGGTAGGTCAGGCCATCGATCCGCGCCAGCAGAAAGGTCGAGCGGACTTTGCCCGGCAGGCGTTGCAGGCTGCGGTCGAGGCGCTTGAGGGTCTGGCTCAGTTGCGCGAGGTCTTCAGGCGAGATAGCGACCTCGACGTCGATCTGCTGCGCATGCCGGCGCTCCAGATCCGCCCGGCGCCAGCGCTGATAAAGCAAGCGCTGAGCAATCGTGGTGAGCATCGCGCGGGGTTCGCGAATCGCCGTGATACTGGGCGCCTGAAGCAATTGCGCGAAGGTTTCGGCGGCTATGTCTTCCGCGCCTGCGGAGTCGTGCAGATGTCGGCTCAGGTAAGTGCACAGCCAGCGGTAGTGGGCGCGGAACAGAGCGTCGAGATGATTGCGGTGAGCGGTGTCGGCGCCGGACATGAGGGCTCCTGGGTAAGGGTCGCTGAATGTCCGGTGATCCGGTGGCGCGATCGTAGCAAGGCGCCTTATGCATTAATAATATTTATATTTCATCCTTATATTCTTTTTGGCGATATAAGGCTGTTCAGCGCAAGCGGCCGTAGCCCAACTCTTCAGCCTCACGTTGATAGTCGAGCAAGATCTGATAATCGCTTTCGCTGGCGGGCAACACTTCAGGCAAGCCGAGGATCTGCGCCACATCAGGCAATTCACGCAACGCCTGATTCATTACCCGGCGCAACTGTTCGATCTGCTCGTCCGTGGCAGTAGCGCCGGTGATAAACGGCAACGTCGGGCTGAACGCACTACGCGCCACAACCCGCAATCCACTCACTTCTTCAGGCGTATGCCGGGCGAGGTAGGCATAAGTCACGCTGTCGATCGCCGCCAGATCGGCGCGCGCTTCACGCAACCAACGCAGACTTTCACGGTGCGCCCCACTGATGCCGACCGTGGCGAAAAACTGCCCGTCGCGGTGTAAGGGCGCCAGACGCTGGCGCAACAGGTTCATGCCGCTGTTGGAGTCGTCACTGTTGATCACCCCGCGACTGCCACGAAAATCCGCCAGGGTTTTGCGCGTATCGTCTGCACGGCTGAGGATCAGGCTGCAGTGATTGCCGGCAGTGGAGTCGGGCAATTCGTAGCGCGGGCGACCGACGATGCGTACCTGACCGCGCAGCAAGGTCATCAAGGGATAGCCGCAGGTCTGGGTCAGCAGCAGATCCGGGGATAACCAAAGCTCGGGGAGCGACAGGCTTGCGGCGTTGAGGCGGGAATGGCCGAGGTGTTCAAGAATGCGGGCGATCCAGCGTTCGTTGGCCGCGCGAATGGGCTCGGGGGCGGTGTACATCAGCAGTTCGAGGTGGTGTTGGGTCATACACATTATTCCCGGACAACAGATTTCCACTGTAGGCCTTCGCCTGCTCGCGAATGCGGTGTGTCAGCCTCCATATGCGTTATTGACACACCGCTTTCGCGAGCAAGCCCGCTCCCACAGGGGTTTTGTGGTGTTTTTGAGGTTAGTGGTAAGGATGTTGCGGACTGTCGATCGGCTTCAAACCGTGCTGCCGCCACAACTGCCCATAACCCTGCACCAGAAACCCGCCACTGCGCGCTACCCATTGTTCGCGGCGCATCCGGTAGGCCGCCGGCAAGTCGTACCACGCCAGCCCCGGCAGGTCGTGATGCACCAGATGAAAATTCAGATTCAGAAACAGCCAGCGCCACGGCCAGCCGGCTTCGTTAAGCACGGTGCGCTGCTCCGGCTGAACGTGCGGGCGGTGTTCATAGTAGGAGCGGATCATCGCGATCGACAGTGCCGGCACACTGATCAGCAGCAGGTAATGCCAGACCGGCAACACGCTGAAGCGCGCGATAAACCACAGCATCAACACGCTGAACGCACCGTGGGTCAGCCACATCAACCAGGCCTGACGCTCGCGGTTTTTCAGGCGTTGCAGTTCTTCGGCAGCGAGCGCGATCAATCCCAGCGGCGCACCAATGATGAAGCGGCCGATTACGGTTTTATTCAGCCAGTGCAGGCTGCGTTCGAACAAGGAACTGCCCTGCCAACGCACGGCCGTCAGATAACGGCTTTCCGGATCGATACCGGGCACAGTCAGGTGTTCATCGCGGTGATGCAGCAGGTGGCTGTCGCGATACAAGGTATACGGGTACCACACCGCAAAAGGTGCGTAGCCGAGGATTTTATTGAAAAGCACCGAGCGGGTCGGGTGCCCATGCAGCAATTCATGCTGCACTGACAACCACAGCACCAGCAGCGGAATGAGCAGCAATGTGCTCAAGCCGCGACCGAGCCAGTGGCTGTTGAGGATGATTGCGAACCAGCCGCCATACACGCCGATCAGCAGCAGCCACGTCGGCCACTCGGTGCGGGCAGTGAAGCGCTGGCGCAGGGTTTCGATCTGCTGGCGATGGTCGGCGTCGAAGTAATTCGGCATGGCGTGGCTCGGAACGGGAATCATCCCCTTCTGTGCAACGAAGCCGAGCAATCTTGCAGATTATTTTTGCGCTGAAACGGGAGCCCGGGGGACGGGCTCCCGAAGGACGTGATCAATGACCGAAAATATCGACCTTCTTGGCTTTCTTCTCTGCACGCTTTTCAATCGCCGTCTTCACCGGTTTCTTCTTCGCGGCTTTCTTTGAATCCATACCTTTGGACATGATGCGTACTCCACTCACAGGGATGTAGGCTCAGGTATACACCTATCGCGCGGCGCGCGTTCTTTTATAATCGGCGCTTTGCCCGCCGCCAGTCCGATCCCATGCCCGATACCCGATACGTCCTGCTCGACGAGCCTTTGTGGCCGTTGATGAACAAGTTTTACCGCCGCCACCAATCGTCGATGAAGGCGGTGCGCGATGCGCAGTTATGGGTGGCCCGTCGAGAGGACATCGTTGCCGCATTGTGCTTGCGGCCGGTGGCGGGCGGGTACTGGTTGACCGGATTGTTTGTTGATCCGGGTTGCCGTGAGCAAGGGATCGCCGGAGAGTTGATCACGGCGGCGGTGAAGGATTTGCAGGAGCCGGTGTGGCTGTTCTGTCATCCGGACTTGCGCGGGTTTTACGAGCGGCGCGGTTTCATTTTCGATCCCGCCCTGCCCTACGCACTGGCCGAGCGGTTGAGCCGGTATGCGCGGAGCAAGCCGATGATTGCGCTGGGGCTGGAACCACATTCAATCTAAGATCACAGATACCCTTGTGGGAGCGAGCTTGCTCGCGAAAACGGTGTGTCAGTCACCAAATTGATCACTGATCGAGCACATTCGCGAGCAGGCTCGCTACCACATTGGAAAGTGAAGGTAGTCTCAGGATCAGTCGTCGGCTGCGGGATCCAGATCCGGGAACATCACTTCGGTAAAGCCGAACTTGCTGAAATCGGTAATCCGCGACGGATACAAGCGGCCGATCAGGTGATCGCATTCGTGCTGCACTACCCGCGCATGGAAGCCTGACGCCACGCGTACGATCGGCTCGCCCTTGGGATCAAAGCCTTCGTAGCGAATCTGCTGATAACGATCCACCGCACCGCGCAGGCCGGGCACCGACAGACAGCCCTCAAAGCCCTCCTCGGTCAGCGGACTCAGCGGCGTGATCAGCGGATTGATCAGGATCGTCTGCGGCACCGCTTCGGCGTCCGGATAACGTTCGCTGTGCTCGAAACCGAAGATCACCAGTTGCAGGTCGACGCCGATCTGCGGCGCGGCGAGGCCGACGCCACCGACACTTTCCATGGTCTGGAACATGTCATCGATCAGTTGCCACAGCTCGGGGCTGTCGAACATTTCCGGCGGCACCGGTGGAGCGATGCGCAGCAGGCGTTCGTCGCCCATTTTGAGGATTTCACGAATCATGATCGGGCTTCGTCAGTGTCCGGCTTGAGCGAGTGGTCGCGCCCCAGGCCAGAGACATGTTGTTTGGGATGTTCATCGAGTTCGCCGGGGACTTTCTCGCCCTCGTCCTTGCCCTCGCTGGACATGTGTTCGATCACCGCATTCATCTCGGCGCCGAGCAGCAGCACCGCCGAGGAAATGTAGAAATACAGCAACAGCACGATGATCGCCCCGATGCTGCCATACATCGCGTTGTAGTTGGCGAAGGTTTTGACGTAGAACGCAAAGCCCAGTGAGGCGATGATCCACACCACCACGGCGAGTACCGAGCCGGGGGTGATGAAACGGAATTCCTGTTTGACGTCGGGCATCACGTAATAGATCAGCGCCACCGCGACCATCATCAGAAACACGATCACCGGCCAGCGCGCAATCGTCCACACGGTGACGATGAAGTCTTCCAGCCCCACCTGCGCGGCAATCCAGCCCATCACTTGCGGCCCGAGCACCATCAGTGCGGCCGCCACCAGCAACATGCCGGCAATGCCGACGGTGTAGAACACCGACAGCGGAAAACGCTTCCAGATCGGCCGGCCCTCGACCACGTCGTAAGCGGCGTTCATCGCACTCATCATCAAGCGCACACCGGCAGATGCGGTGTACAGGGCGATGACGATACCGACCGAAAGCAAGCCGCCCTTGGACTGCTGCAATTGATCGATCACCGGGTTGACCTGTTCCAGCGCCTGCGGTGGCAGCACCAGTTCCGACTGCAGGCGCAACCAGGTGAAGAAGTCCGGCAGGTGCAGGAAACCGATCAGGGCAATCAGGAACAGAATGAACGGGAACAGCGAGAACAGCATCTGGTAGGCCAGTGCCGAGGCGTAGGTCGACATCTCGTCGTCGACGAATTCAGTGACCGTGCGCACCATCACCCGGTGCAGTGGCAGACCTTTCATGTCTGGAAAAATCATTCGCGTCTCCTTTCGCCGCATTACAGGTTGAAGTCGTGGCGACTCAGGGGCCGTTTTCTACATCACGGTAGCCTACTTGGCGACCTTCGTGGATGGCTGTCGGTTTTTGACACAAAAACGGCCATCCTTGGATGGCCGCTCGTGTGTTTCGTTCAAGGCGGAATTACGCCTTGTCGACACCTTTCTTGATGGCGTCTTTGGCTTTGCCGACAGCTTGCTGGGCTTCGCCTTTTTTCTCTTGCAGTTTGCCTTCGGCTTGCAGCTTGGTGTTGTCGGTTGCTTTGCCGACGCCTTGCTTGACGTTGCCGACTGCTTCGTTAGCCATGCCTTTTACTTTATCGCCAGTGCTACTCATGGTGTTTCTCCTTGGTGCATTGAAGGGGAAAAGTCAGTACGTAATGATTGACTGGCCGGGTTTGCCACGAGTTTCATTTATTTTTGCCCTTCATTTCGTCGTGCCATGCAGGTTGGGCTTTATGTTTGCCCCGCAAGCCCCGAGAATGCGCACCTATGGGCGCCGTGCGCCAACGATCAGATCCCGCAGGAATGTTATGAAACTCGATAAAAAGCAGGCCATTGCCCGTCGCAACCAGGAACTGGGCGGCGCTGTGCTCGGCACCAACAACTGCCACTTCGCCGAATTGAACCGCAACCGCAACATCTGGTGGTTCGACCTGCCGGTGACGCGCCTCGCCGTCGGTCAGTACGAGTGGATTCACCTGCTGATGCACACCCCGGCCACCGACGAACTGCTGCACCTGAAAGTGCCGACGGTGTTCCTGCGGGAAAAGCTCGAAGGCCTGGTGATTCGCAACGAAGGCAAGCGCAAGGCGGCGTTGAGCCTGGAATTGAGTGCAGACAAGGATTCGTATCTGCAGGACATGCGTCCGGCGGGAACCAACGTGAATTTCGCGCCGTTCCGGCAGTAACCGAAAAGCTTCGCGAGCAAGCCCGCTCCCACATTTGACTGTATTCCAACTGGAGGAACGCGGTTGAATGTGGGAGCGGGCTTGCTCGCGAAGGCGGCATCACAGTCACTACAGATCCACCACCTACTCCAACAAAAAGCCCCGCATCTGCGGGGCTTTTTGCTTCAGGCGGCGGACTTGGCCTTGATCTTCTTCAGCTCTTCATCACGCAACTCACGACGCAGGATCTTGCCGACGTTGGTGGTCGGCAGCGCATCGCGGAACTCCACCGAACGCGGCACCTTGTAACCGGTGACGTTGGCGCGCATGTGCTCCATCACGGTTTCCTTGGTCAGGGTCACGCCCGGCTTGGCCACGATGAAGATCTTGATCGCCTCGCCCGACTTCTCGTCCGGCACGCCGATGGCCGCGCACTGCAACACACCCGGCAGGGTCGCCAGCACGTCTTCCAGTTCGTTCGGGTAAACGTTGAAACCGGAGACCAGAATCATGTCTTTCTTGCGATCAACGATGCGCATGTAGCCATCGGGCTGGATCAGCGCGATGTCACCGGTCTTCAGCCAGCCTTCGCTGTCGAGGATCTCGTCGGTGGCTTCCTGACGCTGCCAGTAGCCCTTCATCACTTGCGGGCCCTTGACGCACAGCTCGCCGATTTCGCCCATAGGCTGCTCGACACCGGCATCGTCAATGACTTTGCACAGGGTCGACGGCACCGGAATGCCGATGGTGCCGATCTGAATGTTCTGGATCGGGTTGACCGTGGCCACCGGGCTGGTTTCGGTCATGCCGTAACCTTCGCAGATCGAGCAACCGGTCACTGCTTTCCAGCGCTCGGCGGCGGCCAGTTGCAGGGCCATGCCGCCGGACAGGGTGACTTTCAGATTGGAGAAATCCAGCTTGCGGAAACCTTCGTTGTTGCACAGCGCGACGAACAGCGTGTTCAGGCCGACAAAACCGCTGAACTTCCACTTCGACAGTTCCTTGACCATCGCCGGCAGGTCGCGCGGGTTGCTGATCAGGATGTTGTGGTTGCCGATCAGCATCATCGCCATGCAATGAAAGGTGAACGCATAGATGTGGTACAGCGGCAGAGGGGTGATCAGGATCTCGCAACCTTCATTGAGGTTGGAGCCCATCAGCGCCTTGCACTGCAGCATGTTGGCGACGAGGTTGCGATGGGTCAGCATCGCGCCTTTGGCCACGCCGGTGGTGCCGCCGGTGTACTGCAACACCGCGACATCGCTGCTGTGCGGATTGGCTTCGGCCACAGGCTGGCCCTGGCCCTTGCTCAGCACGTCGTTGAACTTGACGGCTTTGGGCAGGTGATAAGCCGGGACCATCTTCTTCACGTACTTGATCACGCTGTTGATCAGCAGGCGCTTGACCGGCGGCAGCAGGTCGGCGACTTCGGTGACGATGACGTGCTTGACCCCGGTTTTTGGCACCACGGCTTCCGCCAGGTGCGCCATGTTGGCCAGGCACACCAGGGCTTTGGCGCCGGAGTCATTGAATTGGTGTTCCATTTCCCGCGCGGTGTACAGCGGGTTGGTGTTGACCACGATCAGCCCGGCGCGGATCGCACCGAAGACGGCCACCGGGTACTGCAGAACGTTGGGCAGTTGCACGGCGATTCGATCACCGGGCTGCAAGTCGGTATGCTGTTGCAGATACGCGGCAAACGCACCGGACAATTCGTACAGTTCACCGTAGGTGATTGTCTTGCCCAGGTTGCTGAAAGCCGGCTTGTTGGCGAAGCGTTGGCAGGATTGCTTCAACACTGCCTGAATATTCGGGTACTCGTCTGGATTGATGTCGGCAGCAATTCCAGCCGGGTATTTATCCTTCCAAAAGTCTTCGATCATGGAAGCCCACTCCTCAGCAACGCGAATTCTTCACCGCATTTGATGCGATTATTATTGGTGTGTGTTTTGTATTGGTGAATCTGGCTTTTCTACAGGCCGAGAAGTCACAAAGCGCGCCGAGAGTAGCAGCTTTGCCGAGGGCCGACTAGAGCCAAAAGCGGCCTCCATGGTCACTTTAGTGACTCAAGACTTTCCAGCAGTCATTTTAGAGCAAAAATCCTATACACCCCTGAAAGCCCCGGTTTTCCGGGCCTTCCCCCCCAAAAAAGCATCGCGGGCAAGCCCGCTCCCACAAGGTTGGTGGAGATCCCTGTGGGAGCGTGGCTTGCCCGCGATCCGCGCCACGCGCGGCCATTCACCGATCAGGCGATATCGCGCAACTCCCGCCGCAGAATCTTCCCGACCGGCGTCATCGGCAACGACTCGCGCAGCACAATGTGTTTCGGCACTTTGTAAGCGGTGAAATTCTCTTTGCAATAAGCCTTCAGTTCTTCGAGGCTGACCCCGGTTTCCCGCGCCACCACAAACAGCTTCACCGCTTCGCCCGAACGCTCGTCCGGCACGCCGATCACCGCGCAGTTGGCGACTTTCGGGTGGGCCATCACCACGTCTTCGATCTCATTGGGATACACGTTGAAACCGGAGACGATGATCATGTCCTTCTTGCGATCGACGATGCGCACAAAACCGTCCGGGTCGATCACCGCAATATCACCGGATTTGAACCAGCCGTCGGCGTCCAGCACTTCGGCGGTGGCTTCGGGTTTGTGCCAGTAGCCTTTCATGATCTGCGGGCCTTTGATGCACAGCTCACCGCGCTCGCCCATCGGCTGCTCGACACCTTCATCATCGATGACTTTCAGCAGCGTCCCCGGCACCGGCAGACCGACCGTGCCCAGACGCGACTTGTCGCCATACGGGTTGGTGCAGGCCACCGGCGACGTTTCCGTGAGGCCGTAACCCTCGGTGATGCGGCAACCGGTGATCTGCTCCCAGCGCTCGGCGGTGGCCTTGACCAGCGCGGTACCGCCGGAGTTGGTCAGCTTGAGGCTGGAGAAATCCAGGGTCTTGAAGTCCGGGTGCTCCATCAGCGCCACGAACAACGTATTCAGGCCGAGCAACGCCGAGAAGCGCCAGTTCTTCAGCTCTTTGATGAAGCCTGCGATGTCGCGCGGATTGGTGATCAGCACGTTGTGGTTGCCCGATACCATCATGCACATGCAATTCGCGGTGAAGGCATAGATGTGGTACAGCGGCAGTGGCGCCACCATCACCTCCTGCCCTTCGCGCAGCAGCGGCTGACCGTCTGGCCCCAATTGCGCAAGACACGCGCGCACCTGCTGCATGTTCGCCACGAGGTTGCCGTGGGTCAGCATCGCGCCCTTGGCCAGGCCGGTGGTGCCGCCGGTGTATTGCAACACGGCGATGTCGTCGAGACCGACTTTCAACGGCTTGATCCCCAGACCACGGCCCAGGCGCAGCGCACTCTTGAGCGAGATCGCCTGCGGCAGCGAATAGTCCGGGACCATTTTCTTCACTTTGCTGACCACGGTGTTGATCAGCCAGCCCTTGGCGGTGGGCATCATGTCGCCCATCTTCGCTTCGATCAGGTATTGGATGTCAGTGTCCGGCAGCACTTCCTGAACCTTCTGCCCGAACATGTTCAGGTACACCAGCGCGCGGGCGCCGGAATCCTTGAACTGGTGGCGCATCTCGCGCGCGGTGTACAGCGGGTTGGTGTTGACCACGATCAGCCCGGCGCGCAAGGCGCCGAACACGGCAATCGGATATTGCAGCACATTGGGCATCTGCACCGCGATGCGATCCCCCGGCACCAGATCGGTGTGGGCTTGCAGGTAACCGGCGAACGCCGCGCTGTAGCGCTCGAGTTCAGCGTAGGTCAGGGTCACGCCCATATTGCTGAAGGCCGGACGGTCCGCGAATTTCTTGCAGGAACGCTCAAACACCTCGATCACCGACTTGAACTCGCCCATGTCGATGTCCAGTGGTACGCCGGCGGGGCGTTTGTCATTCCAGAAATCAGGTTGCATTGTTCTTGTCCTCTTTACCTGAATCGATCCGGGAGCCGCTTTTCTGTGGTTTCGCGCTGATCCCTGAGGGCACAAAGCAAAAAGCGGAGCTTCACGGACACTAGCAGCTATGGCCATTGAGGCAAATATGGGCGATGGCGACATTGATCGTATGAATCTTCCTGCCGTGGCGTGAGCTGATCGGACGCGCTATACAATGCAACGACTGCGGGCCGATACCGCTCGATAAAAAGGAATTGCCATGATCCACCGAGGCTTTTGGCTGGACGCGAGTGACCGCAGCCGCCTGTTCGTCAACCAGTGGCTGCCGGCTGCGCCCTTGAAAGCGCTGATCCTGCTGGCCCACGGCATGGCCGAACACAGCGCGCGCTACGAGCGGCTGGCAAATGCGTTCTGCGAACAAGGTTACGGGGTGTACGCCCCGGATCTGCGCGGCCATGGCAAAACCGCCGAACACGGGACACTCGGGCATTTCGCCGATGACGACGGTTGGTGCAAGGTGATCGGCGATCTGGCCAATCTCAATCAGCACATCGGCCAGCAGCATCCCGAGGTACCGATCATCCTACTCGGGCACAGCATGGGCAGCTACCTCGCTCAGGGTTACCTGCTGCATCACAGCGCCAGCCTGCACGGGGCGATACTCAGCGGTTCGAATTTCCAGCCGGTGGCGCTTTACGGCGCGGCGCGACAAATCGCCCGTTTCGAAAAACTGCGTCAGGGTGGCAAGGGCCGCAGTGCGCTGATCGAATGGTTGTCGTTCGGCTCGTTCAACAAAAAATTCAAACCGGCGCGCACGCCGTTCGACTGGCTGAGCCGTGACCCGGCCGAGGTCGATCTGTATGCCAACGACCCGTTGTGTGGCTTCCGCTGCACCAATCAATTGTGGATCGACTTGCTCGGCGGCTTGCAGCAGATCAGCAAAGCGTCCAATCTCGCCCAGATCGACCCGGGCCTGCCGCTGCTGGTGATCGGCGGTGAATGTGATCCGGTGAGCGAAGGCAAGCGTCTGACAGATCTGGCCGAAGCGTTGCGCTCGGCCGGCAGCCAGAATCTGCAACTGAAGATCTACCCGCAGGCGCGGCACGAATTGTTCAATGAAACCAATCGCGACGAAGTGGTTGCCGATGTGCTGACCTGGATCGACCAGGCGCTGAGCCATCGCCGTCCGCATCGCAGCGAATAATTTTTTGTGGATTCACTTTAATCCGTCACAGGAATCAAGACCGATGACCCAGGTTACCAACATCCCTTACGAAGCCCTCGAAGTCGGCCAGACCGCCAGCTACAGCAAGACTGTCGAAGAGCGCGACATTCAGCTGTTCGCCGCAATGTCGGGCGACCACAACCCGGTGCACCTGGATGCCGAGTTCGCCGCCGCCAGCATGTTCAAGGAACGCATCGCCCACGGCATGTTCAGCGGTGCACTGATCAGCGCGGCCGTGGCGTGCGAGCTGCCTGGGCCGGGCACCATCTACATCGGTCAGCAGATGAGCTTTCAGAAGCCGGTGAAGATTGGCGACACCCTGACCGTGCGCCTGGAAATCCTCGAGAAGCTGCCGAAGTTTCGCGTGCGCATCGCCACTCGCGTGTTCAACCAGCGTGATGAGCTGGTGGTGGATGGCGAGGCCGAGATTCTGGCACCGCGCAAGCAGCAGACCGTGACCTTGCCGACGTTGCCGGCGATCAGCATCGGCTGATCATCAGGTACACAAAACAAAAGTGGGAGCGGGCTTGCTCGCGAAGGGGTCGTGTCAGCAACAGCATCGTTGCATGACACACCGCTTCGCGAGCAAGCCCGCTCCCACAGTTTTTTAGCGTGGCTTACGAACGAGCGCGAGCCTGGTTACGCAGGGCTTTCACCTGGTCGTGATTGCGTTGTACGCCGTGGTACTGACGCTCAACCAGGTCACGAATGCCGACCAAGCCGTGCTTGTTGATTTTCTCGATGGCTTCACGGTAAGCCTTCAGGGCGTGGTCTTCACCGCGCTCGGCCTCGTTCAGCACAGCCTCTTCGTCCTTGCCGGTGAACATGGCTTTGACGTCGACCCAGCGACGGTGCAGGTCACCGCTGACGCTGGTAGAAGTTTCCGGATCACCGCCCAGTTTACGCACTTCAGCCTGCAGTTCAGCGGCGGCAGTCGCGCAATCGGCAGAACGGGTCACGAACAGGGTTTTGAGTTCTGGATGCTTGATGTCTTCAGCGCAAGTCTTGAACCCTTCCTGGCCGTCCTTGCAGGTTTCGATCAGGTCGTTGAGTACAGAGATCGCTTCTTTATTCATGTCAGTCATTTTTCAATTCCTTGCGGTTGGTTGAAGATGCAAGGGTTATTGCAGTGTGCGTGCCAGTTTTTCATTCAAAAATAAATCGTTATTTTTCAATAAGTTAAAGATATTTGAACTATCTGTATCACGGTTATTTGCATGATCTGTCATTTGGCCTGCATGCAGAATGCCTGTATTTTCCTGACTGTTCTGAATCCAGATGATTGCCACTGATGAATCCTGAAAAGCTTGAGCTGTTGATCACCCGTGAAATGCCCTTCGGCAAGTACAAGGGCCGGATCATTGCCGACCTGCCGGGGCCTTACCTCAACTGGTTCGCCCGCGAGGGTTTTCCTCACGGCGAACTCGGCGGACTGCTGGCGCTGATGCAGGAAATCGACCATAACGGCCTGTCGGATCTGCTCGAACCACTACGCGCCAAACACGGCAAACCTGCCCCGCGCCACTGAAGCGCCCTCCTCCCTAGAGCCTCGACCATGCCTGATAACACCCGCCGTGCCCGTGACGAAGCGTTCTGGCAAACCTTCGCCGATCGTTACGAAGCGCAAACCGGCCCACTGAACCTGGAGAACGGTTACTTCGGGCGCATGTCGCGCACAGTGATCGAGGACTATCAGCGCAATATCGAGCTGATCAACACCAACAACTCGGTGTACGTGCGCCAGCGTTTCGAACAGCACGACAGCCTGGAGATCCGTGCGCAACTGGCCGAGACCATCGGTGTGCGCGCGCAGAGCGTGGCTTTCACGCGCAACGCCAGTGATGCGCTGCAATCGCTGATCCGCAATTACAATCGCCTGCTTCCGGGCGATCAGGTGCTGATCAGCGACCTGGAATACGACACGGTCAAAGGTGCCATGCGCTGGCTGTCACGCCATCGCGGCGTCGACGTGATCGAGATCAACCACACTCACCCGGCCAGTTTCGACAGCCTGCTGGACAGTTACCGCGAAGCCTTCATCCGCTATCCGAAACTCAAACTGATGGCCCTGACCCATGTCACCCACCGCACCGGTCTGGTGATGCCGGTGCAGGCCATCGCCGAACTGGCGAAACAGCATGGCGTGGACATCATCCTCGACGGCGCTCACGCCCTTGGCCAGATCGAGTTCAATCTGGAAGCGATGGGCATCGCCTTCGCCGGTTTTAACCTGCACAAGTGGATTGGCGCGCCATTGACCCTGGGCTTTCTGTACATCGCCCCGCAGCGCCTGGCCGACATCGATCCGGACATGGGCGAAATGCACTTTCCGGCCAGCGACATCCGCGCGCGCACGCCGTACAGCACGCCGAACATTCCGGCGCTGATGTCGCTGCCGCTGGCGCTCGAGGAGCACCGCTCGCTCGGCGGCGCTGCGGCCAAAAGCGCCCGGCTCAATTACCTGCGCAACCTGTGGGTCAGCGCGGTGCGGCACCTGCCGGGGATCGAGGTGATGACCCCGGACGATCCGCGCCTGTATTGCGGAATCACCTCGATGCGTTTCACTCGCCACGCCGATCAACAGGCAATGGTCGAGCGCCTGCTCAACGAGTACAACCTGTTCACCGTGGTACGCAACGGCGCAGCGAGCGGGCCGAGCATTCGCATCACGCCGGGGCTGACCACCACTGCGGCTGACATGCAGTTGCTGACCCGTGCACTCAACGAGCTGCGTTGATCGGTTCACACGGTGTACTTGTCGAAGTCCTCGGGTTTGATCTGCGACGAGGCGGCGAAGGTGTCGATGCCGATGGTCAGGTGGCCGAAGAAACCGTCCTCGTGAGAGTCGCGGCCGATCGGCCACACGGTCAGGGTCGAATCTTCGCCGCGCATGTTGCTGTAGTAGCTGTCATCGGCATTGTTCAAGGGTGTCGAGGCTCGCCCGCGATAGTCACGGGCATTGAGCACCGCGCGTGACACCACTTCGGGGAAATACAGCTGACCGACCCAGGCCACGTTGCGCTCCTCCAGATATTCACTGCCGCTGACCATGCGCACCGCCACATGAATGTGCAGCGCCCGACCGGCATAGAAGCCCGGATAGATGGTGGTGAAGCGCACCCGCCCCTGCTGATCGCAGAACTGGCTGCCACGCAGATAGGTGTCATCGTCGGTGCGCGGCACTGAGCCGATGGCATCGGAGTCGACCTCCAGATCCGGATTGATCCGGCTCCACCCTGAATAGGCGCCTCGTGCATTGCAGTGCCAGATGTCCACCAATGCTCCGCTCACCGGTTGACCGGTCATCGCATCGACAATGCTCAGGCGCAGCAGCAAGGGCAGGCCTTCAGCGCCTTCGCTGATGTTGCGCCGCAGCAATTTGGGATTGCGAAAGTACGGCCCGGCGATCTGCTCGGGGGCCAACTGATAGATTGATGGTGACGATGCGGTTGAAGTGTCTCGTTCCATGACGCGTTCTCTTTTCCATAAGATGAACGCAGATTAACGGCGCACGAGCCCCGCGGTGCGGTAACTATGTGTCGCGCCGTTTCCATGAGTATTTTTGCCGGGCAAAAAAAAACGGTGCACCGACCAAGCGCACCGTAAAGCCGTAGAACACACAACGAAGTGTCAGGTAAAACGTTTAGTCCAGCAGCGCCAGGGCCTCGGCGGTGCATTCCTGAATGCGCGCCCAGTCGCCGTTCTTGATCCATTCGGGATCGAGCATCCAGCTACCGCCCACGCACATGACGTTTTTCAGCGCCATATAGCTCTTGATGTTGGCCGGGCCGACGCCACCGGTCGGGCAGAATTTCACTTCGCCGAACGGGCCGCCGAGGGCCTTGATCGCTGCCACGCCACCGCTGACTTCCGCCGGGAACAGCTTGAAGCGGCGATAGCCCAGGCCATAGCCTTCCATGATGCCAGAGGCGTTGCTGATGCCCGGCAGCAGCGGAATCGGGCTGTCGACGCTGGCTTCGAGCAGGTCACGAGTGATGCCCGGGGTGACGATGAATTGCGAACCCGCCGCTTCCGCTGCTGCAAGCATGTTGCGATCAAGCACGGTGCCGGCACCGGTCACCAGCTCCGGACGCTGCTCACGCAGGATCTGGATCGCCTTGAGACCGAACTGCGAACGCAGGGTCACTTCCAGCGCGGTCAGGCCACCGGCGGCCAGAGCGTCGGCCAGTGGCAGCACGTCCTGTTCACGGGCGATGGTGATCACTGGCAGGATCCGCGCCTTGGCGCAGAGGCTGTCGATCAGGGCAACTTTGTCCGCCATGGAAACGGTCGGGGATGGATTTTTCATAGCGGCTGATCCTTGGCTCATGGGCACCAGTAAATCTCTAACGTAGGTTGCAGAAACGCGCGCACCGGCATGGCCGCGACGTCGTCGGATGCCAGTGCGGCATTCAGAGTGGTCAGTTTCGACTGACCGGAAATCGACAGAATCTTGTGCTTCGCCGAAGCCAGCAGCGCACGGCTCATGGTCAGACGTTGACGCGGCACACTCGGCGCCAGCATCGGCCAGCAGCGACGGCTGCCGTCAGCCTGCAAGGCTTCAGTCAGGTTCGGGCTGTCGGGGAACAGCGACGCGGTGTGACCGTCATCGCCCATGCCCAGCACCAGCACGTCGATCGGCGGCAATTCCGCGAGCAGACGGTCGGCCTGTTCCGCAGCCTGCTCGACGTTGGCCGCCGCGCTGTAGAGGCTGAGGAGCTGCGCCTTGGCGGCCGGGCCTTTGAGCAGGTACTGCTTGAGCAGGCCGGCGTTGCTGTCGGCGTGTTCGACCGGTACCCAGCGTTCGTCGGCGAGGGTCACGACGACCTTCGACCAATCCAGCTCCTGCTTGGCCAGGTGCTGAAAAAACGCCACCGGGCTGCGACCGCCTGAGACCACCAGCACCGCGTTGCCGCGTGCAGCGATGGCATCGCTCAACTGCTTGGCGACGTTCAGCGCCAGACCTTCGGCCAACAGCACCGGGCTCTTGAATTCGTGGGCATTCACGCCCGCGGGCAGTTTCACATCAGATATCGCCATACCACGACCTCCCGTCCCGCGTGATCAGTGCAATCGAGCTCATCGGCCCCCACGACCCGGCCGCATACGGCTTGGGCGCGTCACCGGACTTCTTCCAGCCGGCGATCAACTGGTCACACCACTTCCACGCGGCTTCGATTTCATCTTTACGGACAAACAGGTTCTGATTGCCGTTCATCACTTCCAGCAACAACCGCTCGTAGGCATCGGGGATCCGTGCGCTGCGCCAGGTGTCGGAGAAATTCAGTTGCAGCGGGCCGCTGCGCAGTTGCATGCCTTTGTCCAGGCCCTGCTCCTTGGTCATCACACGCAAGGAAATGCCTTCGTCCGGTTGCAGACGGATGATCAGCTTGTTGCTGATCTGCAGGCGCTGTTCCGGCGCGAAAATGTAGTGCGACGGTTCCTTGAAGTGGATAACGATCTGCGACAGCTTTTGCGGCATGCGCTTGCCGGTACGCAGGTAGAACGGCACGCCGGCCCAGCGCCAGTTGCGGATGTCGGCACGCAAGGCGACGAAGGTTTCGGTGTCGCTCTGGGTGTTGGAATTCGGCTCTTCGAGGTAGCCCGGCACGGACTTGCCTTCGCTGTGCCCGGCGATGTACTGACCGCGCACCACTTGGGTGGTCAGGCCTTCCGGGCTGATCGGCGCCAGGGCCTTGAGCACTTTCACCTTTTCGTCACGGATGCTGTCGGCGGACAGGTCGGCTGGCGGGTCCATCGCAATCAGGCACAGCAGCTGCAACAGGTGATTCTGGATCATGTCGCGCAGCTGGCCGGCCTTGTCGAAGTAGCCCCACCGGCCTTCGATGCCGACCTTCTCGGCCACGGTGATTTCCACGTGGGAGATGTAATTCTGGTTCCACTGGGTTTCGAACAGGCTGTTGGCGAAACGCAGCGCGATCAGGTTCTGGACGGTCTCTTTGCCCAGGTAGTGGTCGATGCGATAGGTGCGGTTCTCCGGGAAGAACTGCGCCACGGCGTCGTTCACCTTGCGCGAGGATTCCAGATCGGAGCCGATCGGCTTTTCCAGGACCACGCGGGTGTTTTCTGCCAGACCGACTTTTGCCAGGTTCTCACAGATCGCGCCGTACACCGCTGCTGGTGTGGCGAAGTAGGCAATCATGCGTTGCGCGCTGCCGGCCGCTTCGGCCAGCGCCACATAGTCTTCAGCCTTGAGGAAGTCGACGTGCAGGTAGCTCAGGCGCGCCAGAAAGCGCTCGGCCACGGCCTCGTCCAGCTCTTTGCCGACGTAACGGCGCAATTCGGCGGCGATGAACGCCATGTGCTGCTGCTCGGAGCCGGGTTCACGGGCCAGCGCGATGATGCGCGTGTCCTCGTGCAACAGGTCGGCGCCATCGAGGTGATAAAGGGCAGGAAACAGCTTGCGCAGGGCCAGATCGCCCAGAGCGCCGAACAAGGCAAAGGTGCACGGTTCAACCGTAATCGAAGGCATGATGTTTGTTCTTTTATCAAGTTAAGCTACAAATACCTTTTTTCAAGGCATCACTCAAGGGAAAATGTAGTAATAACCACAACATTTTCGCAAAATACAGATTCCGAGTGGTGGTCGGTCGGAGCCACCAGTAGGATAGGCCACCGTTACGGGCCACATCAAAGGCCCAATTTGCATAGCCCGGCGCACCTTTGCGCAGGTGAATTAGGAATTCCATATGGACCGCGTGCGAAATTTACTGGAACAGATCCAGAGTCGCCTTGAAGAGCTGAACAAGGCCGAACGCAAAGTCGCCGAGGTGATCCTGCTCAACCCGCAGCAGGCCACCCGCTTCAGCATCGCCGCCCTCGCCCAGGCCGCATCGGTGAGCGAGCCGACGGTCAACCGTTTCTGCCGTTCGTTCGGTGTCAGCGGCTACCCTGAACTCAAGCTGCAACTGGCGCAAAGCCTGGCCAGTGGCGCGGCGTATGTCAGCCGCGCGGTGGAGGCCGATGACAATCCCGAGGCGTACACGCAGAAGATTTTCGGCAGCGCCATCGCCTCGCTTGACAGCGCTTGTCAGGCGCTCGATCCGAACCTGATCAGCCGCGCCGTCGACCTGTTGATTCAGGCCCGGCAGATCCACTTCTTCGGCCTCGGTGCCTCAGCGCCTGTGGCTTTGGATGCGCAGCACAAATTTTTCCGTTTCAACCTCGCCGTCACCGCGCATGCCGATGTGCTGATGCAGCGAATGATTGCTTCGGTGGCGCATACCGGTGAACTGTTCGTGATCATTTCCTACACCGGCCGCACCCGCGAACTGGTGGAAGTGGCGCGCATCGCCCGGGAGAACGGCGCTTCGGTGCTGGGCCTGACCGCCGAGAATTCACCGCTGGCCAAAGCCAGTACCCTGAGCCTGAACATTCCGCTGCCGGAAGACACCGACATCTATATGCCGATGACCTCGCGGATCATTCAGTTGACGGTGCTGGATGTGCTGGCGACCGGCATGACGCTGCGTCGCGGGGTGGACTTCCAGCCGCATCTGCGCAAGATCAAAGAGAGCTTGAATGCCAGCCGGTATCCGGTGGGTGATGAGTTCAACTGATCCAGAATTTAGGCTGATTGATCCGGCCTCTTCGCGAGCAAGCCCGCTCCCACAGGTGATCGGGTTCCTTCAATTGGAATGCCATCTACTGTGGGAGCGGGCTTGCTCGCGAAGGCGCCAGTCGACTCACCGCAAATCTAGGCCGCCGCCCACGCCTGCAAACTCAAATGCGCCTTCTCCCCCGGCGCCAGATGCAGGCTGTCGGTACCGCCCGCCGCCGCTTCGACACAAACGAACTCCGTCACTTCATCCCAGCTCACGCCCAACAGGGGGCGCGAGCCAGGATGCCAGACCACGGTATCGCCGCTATCACCGGTATCGATGCACAACTCGCGCTGCCAGGCGTGATCCTTGAGCTGTAATTCGCCGTCGTGCTGGAACACCCGCTGACAGCCGCCATCGACGCGCAACTCGCCTTCCTGCTGACAGGACTGGCGGCTCAGTTGGTCATAACCCTGCGCACCTTCAAGCCCAGACAGCGCTATCTCACCGACATCACCAATACGCCAGTAAGCGTGCAAAGCCTGGCTCAATTGGCACGGCATGTCGTCCTGATGCTCGGTGCTCAGGCGTAATTCCATTCGTTCACCGAGGTGCGCATGCAGGTCAACCTGCCAGTCGCACAACTGCAATTGCCAGTGCAGTCGCACGCCATCCTCGGCGCTGCTGCTGTCGAGCAATTTCCAGTCGAGCAGTCGTGCCCAGCCATGGGATGGCCAGGCATTTTCGCTCGGATGGCGGCCATACCACGGCCAGCACACCGGCACGCCACCACGAATGGCGCCAACGTGGGGCCACTTCGCCGCACACCACAACCACGGTTTCTGCCCGCGTGGCTGAAAGTGCAACAACTGCGCACCCTGCCGACTGAACACCGCCTGACACAGCGGATGATCGATCACCAGCACATCGCGCATCTGATAGCGCTCCCAGGCAAACACCGGTCGCTCGCGCAGGGATTTGAAGAAGCGTTGCAGCGGATGCTCATGCATTGGCCACGGTTCCGAATTCGACTGTCATGGGTTGCGCCACCCTCAAAAAAAAGCGGACAGCCTTGGCTGTCCGCAAATATGCGCACATAGAGAGGAGCTTATCGCAACAACGTCAGAACGTAGACTGAATTTTCAGGCCAGCGACCAATGCGTTGTCCACTTCATCCACACCACCCGGGTGAGTGATGTATTGCAGGTTAGGGCGTACGGTCAGCCAGTTGGTGACGTGGAAGCCGTAGTTGATCTCGTAGTTGTATTCGGTTTCACGAATTGGCGAGAACACCGGATTGTCGTAGTCCGAAACACCGTTGGACGCATTCAGGAACTCGGCGTTTTTCTTCACGTCATCGTTGACATGAATACGGGCCGCACCGATACCGACGTCATCTTTAGGACGCGCGTCGAACGGGCCTTTGTAGACAAACATCACCGACTGGTAGTTGTCGATGAAGTTGGTGTCCTTGTCGTGGAAGGTCGCGTTGGCGGCGATGTTCAGACCGCGAGTAGCATCACCGTTGTGGCTGGTGAGTTGCTGCTGCGCGACGAACCAGTAGCCGTGTTTGCTGCTGTGGGTCTTGTACGCGTCGCCAGTGGTTGCAGCGTCGAAGCCGTTGACGTCTTCACGGACGTCATTGGCGTCAGCCGTGCTCTTGTAGTAACCGACGCGGTATTCGCCCGGCAGGCTGTTGACCTTCGGC
This sequence comes from Pseudomonas sp. lyk4-TYG-107, assembly GCF_030209055.1. Lineage (NCBI taxonomy): Bacteria > Pseudomonadati > Pseudomonadota > Gammaproteobacteria > Pseudomonadales > Pseudomonadaceae > Pseudomonas > Pseudomonas sp. lyk4-TYG-107. The sequence continues at coordinate 168,887 of NZ_JARVST010000007.1, read as the reverse complement.
GACCAGACCAGTTCGACTGGCAGAACAGTCCCTTTGGTGCCGCTGCCGCTGAGCTTGAAGCCGTTGCCGTGTTCCAGCTGCGACGGGTTCTGGTTGTACGCACCGATCTGCGCGTAGAGCTCGTCGTTGATGTTGTATTTCACACGGATCGCGGCCTGGCTGACGGGCCAGTTGTACCAGATGTTGGTCGCCCAGTTACCCACTTGGGAGCCGCAGAACGCCAGGTTCTGGAAGTCGCACGGGAAGGTGTTGAAGTCTTCGCCTTCACCGAAGTAACCGGCCTTGACGTCCAGCTTGTTGTCGAAGAACTGGTGCTGAATCCACAACTGGGTCAGACGCACCATGTGGCCACGACCGTAGACTTCCTGCGAAGACGACAGAGTGCCGGCACGCGGATCGCCAACGCGGTCGTTGGAGATGTTTTGCCCGTTACGGTTGGTCAGCTGGATCTTGGCCTGAGTGTTGTCCCAGCCCCAGAGTTTTTGCAGGTCCAGCGCCACGCCCAGACCGAACTGATCGCTGTAGCGACCGGTCTTGTCGTCGTTGTAGCCGCCATGCAGGTTGGCGCCCATTTCCCCAACGTAGTCAGCCTTGATGTCGATACCTTGCTCGATCAGCTTGGTCCGCTCGCCACCCCAGTCACCGGTCATCCATTTCGAGTCGGAGCTGAAGGCATCCGCCGCCATGGCGTTACCGGCCAGCACCAATGCCGCCGCAGCTGACACTTGGCAGATCAACCGGGCATTGACGTGTTTCTTTTTCATCCCTACATCCTCGTCTTTATTGTTATTAACTGTTTTTTTCCAACGCGGTTTACATAAATTGCGATGCTCGACAGGCCGAACACCACTTTTCCCCTGTGGGAGCGGGCTTGCTCGCGAAGGCGTCATGTCAGTCGCCATGTGTGCTGCCTGACACTCCTTTTTCGCGAGCAAGCCCGCTCCCACATTTTTGATCTTCAGCGCCCCTTGAACTGGGCGACGTTGGCGCCGTGCGCTTCGGTCTTCGGTTGGCCGGCAGTGCCCAGACGCTCGCCAGTCTTGGCATCGAACAACAACACTTTCGACGGATCGAATTGCAGGGTCAGGGTCTCGCCCACCTGCGGTGCCACGTCCGGTGCTAGACGACAGCAGACCTTGGTTTCATTGAGGTTGACGAACACCAGCGTGTCCGGACCGGTCGGCTCGGTGACCTGCACTTCGGCCTTGATGCTCGGCAGGCCATTGCCCTCGCCGTTCGCCAGAACAATCTGTTCCGGGCGCAGGCCGAGGATCACTTCGCGATCTTCCAGCCCTGCATCCTGCATGCTCATCGGCAACTCGCAACGCGCCTGGCCGCTGTCAAGCAGTGCCAGCAGACGACCGTCCTTGCGTTGCAGACGCAGCGGAATGAAGTTCATCGGCGGCGAACCGATGAAGCTCGCGACGAACAGGTTGGCCGGATCGTTGTAGATCTCTTTCGGCGTGCCGAACTGCTGAATGATCCCGTCCTTCATCACCGCCACTTTGTCGCCCAGGGTCATCGCTTCGATCTGGTCGTGGGTCACGTAGACCGTGGTGGTTTTCAGGCGCTGGTGCATCAGTTTCATTTCGGTGCGCATCTCGACGCGCAGCTTGGCGTCGAGGTTGGACAGCGGTTCGTCGAACAGATAGATCTTCGGCCGACGCGCCAACGCACGGCCCATCGCCACGCGCTGTTGCTGACCACCGGAGAGCTGGCCCGGCTTGCGGTTGAGCAAGTGTTCGATCTGCAGCAGCTTGGCCACGCGCGCGACTTCTTCGTCGATCGCCGACTGGCTCATCTTGCGAATTTTCAGACCGAACTCGATGTTCTCGCGCACGCTCATGGTCGGGTACAGCGCGTAGGACTGGAACACCATGGCGATGTCACGATCCTTCGGGCTCATGCCGCTGACATCCTGATCGCCGATCATGATCGCGCCACCGGTGATGGTCTCGAGGCCGGCGATGCAATTCATCAGGGTCGATTTGCCGCAGCCCGACGGGCCGACCAGGATCAGGAACTCACCGTCCTTGATCGACAGTTCGATGTTCTTCAGGGTGTCCGGCAGGCCGGCACCGTAGGTCTTGTTGACGTTGCGAAGTTCGAGCGTTGCCATGATTACCCCTTGACTGCGCCGGCCGTCAGCCCGCGCACGAAATACTTGCCTGCGACCACATAGACCAGCAGGGTCGGCAGGCCGGCGATCATCGCCGCTGCCATATCCACGTTGTATTCCTTGGCCCCGGTGCTGGTGTTGACCAGGTTGTTCAGCGCCACCGTGATCGGTTGCGAATCACCGCTGGAGAACACCACACCGAACAGGAAGTCGTTCCAGATCTGGGTGAACTGCCAGATCAGGCAAACCATGATGATCGGGGTCGACATCGGCAGAATGATCTGCCGGAAGATCGTGAAGAAACCCGCGCCATCCAGCCGTGCAGCCTTGATCAGCGCATCGGGAATGCTCACGTAGTAGTTACGGAAAAACAGCGTGGTAAACGCCAGACCGTAGACCACGTGGACGAAGACCAGGCCGGTGGTGGTGCTCGCCAGGCCCATCTTGCCGAGGGTGAACGAGGCCGGCAGCAGCACGGTCTGGAACGGCAGGAAGCAGCCGAACAGCAGCAGACCGAAGAACAGCTGCGAACCGCGGAAGCGCCAGAACGACAGCACGTAGCCGTTCAACGCGCCGATGGCGGTGGAGATGACCACGGCCGGCACGGTGATCTTGATCGAGTTCCAGAAGTAACCGTCAACCGTGGCCCAGGCCTTGACCCAGCCGATGCCGCTGACCACGGTCGGCCAACTGAGCAGGTTGCCGGTGCTGATGTCTTCCGGGGTCTTGAAGCTGGTCAGCAGCATCACCACCAGCGGAATCAGGTACAGCAGGACCGCGAGGATCAGCACCGCGTAGATCGCGACGCGACTCAGGCTGAAAGCGGGTTTGGCAGCGAGACTAGTCATTACGCTTGGTCCTCAGCTCGGAGTACAGGTAAGGCACGATGATCGCGAGAATCGCACCGAGCATCAGAATCGCACTGGCCGAGCCCATGCCCATCTGGCCGCGACTGAAGGTGAAGGAGTACATGAACATCGCCGGCAGGTCGGAGGAATAACCCGGGCCACCCGCCGTCATCGCCGCGACCAGGTCGAAGCTCTTGATCGCGATGTGGGCGAGGATCATCACCGCACTGAAGAACACCGGACGCAGGCTTGGCAGTACGACTTTCCAGTAGATGGTCGGCATGCTCGCGCCATCGATCTGCGCGGCACGGATGATCGACTGATCAACCCCGCGCAGGCCGGCGAGGAACATCGCCATGATGAAGCCCGAGGCTTGCCACACAGCGGCGATCACCAGGCAGTAGACCACGCGATCCGGGTCGATCAGCCAGTCCAGACGGAAGCCTTCCCAGCCCCAGTCACGCAACAATTTGTCCAGGCCCATGCCCGGGTTGAGCAGCCATTTCCACGCGGTACCGGTGACGATCATCGAGAGCGCCATCGGGTACAGGTAAATGGTGCGGATAAAGCCTTCGCGACGGATGCGCTGGTCGAGGAACACTGCCAGCAGCACACCGATCACCAGGGTGATGCCGATGAACATGCCACCGAACACCGCGAGGTTCTTGCTCGCCACCCACCAGCGATCGTTGTCGAACAACCGCGCGTATTGCGCCAGGCCGGCCCACTTGTAGTTGGGCAGGAACGTCGAGGTGGTGAACGACAGCACGAACGTCCACAGGATGTAGCCATAGAAGCCCACCAGCACAATGAACATGCTCGGCGCCAGCACCAGTTTCGGTAGCCAGCGCTGCAGTGCATCGAACGGCGAGGCCTTGCTGAACACAGCAACAGAACTCATGGGGAAATCCAGTACAGGGAATAAAAACTACAGTGAGATCCCTTGTGGGAGCGAGCTCTGTGGCGAGGGGATTTATCCCCGATCGGCTGCGAAGCAGTCGCAAAAGCTTTGCACGCGGTCTTTCTGTTACTCCACCGCTGCAACTTTCTGGGGCCGCTGCGCGACCCATCGGGGATAAATCCCCTCACCACAAAGCCCGCTCCCACAAAGAGGGGCCTGCGCTACCGACGGTTACTTGGCCGACTGAACCGCCGCACCCAGTTTCTTGGCCGCATCGGCCGGGTCGGCTTTCGGGTCGTTGATGTAGTTGGTCACGACATCAAAGAACGCGCCCTGCACCGCCAGCGTGGTCGCCATGTTGTGCGCCATGCTCGGCTGCAGACCACCGGACTTGGCGTCTGCCAGGAAGTCCTTGGCAGCGGTCTGCGCGCAGGAGTCGAAACCGAGTTTGTCCATGTTGTTCAACATGTCGTTACGTACCGGGATCGAGCCTTTGTTGATGCTGAAGACTTTCTGGAAGTTTTCACCCAGCACGACTTTGGCGATGTCCTGCTGACCGGCCGCAGTGCCTTTGTCTTTCTGCTTGAACACCGCCAGGGAGTCGATGTTGTAGGTGAACGCCTTGTCGGTGCCAGGGAACGCTACGCACTCGTAGTCCTTGCCGGCGACTTTCTTGGCGGCGGTCCATTCGGACTTGGCCCAGTCACCCATGATCTGCATGCCAGCCTTGCCATTGATGACCTTGGCCGCTTCCAGGTTCCAGTCCTGACCCTTGCCGTCCTGGTCCATGTAGGTCGCGACTTTCTTCAGCTCGGTCAGCGCCTTGACCATTTCCGGACCGGTCAGCGCTTTGTTGTCCAGGTCGACCAGGGCTTTCTTGTAACCATCAACGCCCATGACCGAGAGCACCACGGCTTCGAACACGGTGCTGTCCTGCCAAGGCTGACCGCCGTGGGCCAGCGGGATGAAGCCCGCAGCCTTGAGCTTGTCGCCGGCGGCGTAGAATTCTTCGAGGGTGGTCGGGTTCTTGGTGATGCCGGCCTTTTTGAAGACTTCCGGGTTGATCCACAGCCAGTTCACCCGGTGAATGTTCACCGGTACGGCCACGTAATCACCGTCGTACTTCACGGTATCGGAGACTTTCTTGTCGAGCAGGCTGTCCCACTTCTCTTCTTTGGCCACGTCCTTCAGGACGTCGGTGTCGAGCAGACCGGTGGAAGCCCACTCCTGGATGTCCGGGCCCTTGATCTGGGCGACACCTGGTGGGTTGCCGGCAACGGCGCGGCTTTTCAGCACGGTCATCGCCGTGGCACCGCCACCGCCGGCGACAGCGCCGTCTTTCCAGGTGAAACCGTCTTTTTCGACTTGCGCCTTGAGCACATCAACGGCGGCTTTTTCGCCACCGGACGTCCACCAGTGCACGACTTCGACCGAACCTTTGGATTCGGCAGCGGAAACACTGAGAGGCAGAATTGCGAGCGGGAACAGGGAGGCGACAGAAATGACAGTAGCGAGGCGAGAAATCGCATTCATCTGAGATGTACCTTTCTTGTTGTTATGCATGCAAGTCTGGTGCTTGCGCTGCACAGGAGTTTAAACAGGGCGATTCCCTTCGCAGGTAACGAAGGGACGCGCAAATGTCACCACATGGTTACACAGGAACAGCCCGGGATATTTGCGCCAGAGCTGTCGCCATACTCGGTGACAAGGGTAGACGAGGGATCAATACCGCCTGCCAGGCATGATACAGATCGGGTTTGCCCGGCCAGATGTCAGCGCTCGGACGGTTTTGCGGATCGAGTTCGTGATGCCAGCTGCCGTCGCAGCGATCGATGAAATACATCTCGCAGAATTCCCAGAACAGCCGGTACCAGGTTTCGTATTGCGCATCACCGGTGCGTTTGAGCAAGGCGCTGGCCGCCGCGCTGGCTTCAGCATGGGTCCAGTGCAAGCGATGACGCACCACGGCTTTGTTGCCCCAGTCGAGGGTGTAAACGATCCCCGGCGCGCCATCGACGTCCCAGCCGTTGCGGCAGTTCTGTTCGAAGAGTTTTTGCGCATCGGTCGCCAGCCAGCCCGGCGTGAGCATCCCGGCCTGAACCCGCGCCGCTTCGAGGTGCAACAGCAGCCGCGCCCACTCGAAACCGTGGCCCGGGGTGGTGCCGTAAGGGCGGAAGCCGTCAGCGGGATTGTCGTGGTTGTACTCGCGCAGCGGTTGCCAGTCGCGGTCGAAATGCTCGATGACCATGTAGCCGTTGGCGGCGGCGTGACCGTGGATCACCCGCTCGACGATGCGCTGCGCACGTACCAGCCAGCGCGGATCTTCAGTGACATCGGCCAGCGCGAGGAACGCTTCGGTGGCGTGCATGTTGCTGTTGGCGCCGCGATAGGCCTCTTCTTCGCGCCAGTCGCGATTGAAGAATTCGCGCATGGCGCCCTCTTCTTCGCTCCAGAAATACGTGTCGATGATGTCGATCGCATCATCCAGCAGCGCCTGGGCGCCGGGACGCTGCGCGACCACTGCCGAGCTGGCCGCGAGCGCGACAAAGGCATGCAGATAGGCGTTCTTGCCGGTGTTGCCATCGCGGTGTTCGGCGACCGCAAACCAGCCGCCATGCAGCGCATCCCGCAACGGCCCCCGCAGCGCCGCAATGCCGTGATCGACCAGCTCCGCGAACCCCGGCAGACCCTGAATGTGAGCCATGGCGAAACTGTGGGTCATGCGTGCAGTGTTCATGGTTTCGGCTTGCGCGTGCGCCGGCAGATGGCCGCGTTCGTCGAGATTGCCGAAACCCTCGGGCAGTCTGGAAGCCTTGGCGAATGCAAGCAGGCGCAGACCTTCGTCGGCGAGCCATTGCTGGTGGGCAGGGGCATTCAGCCAACTGCTGAAGTCTGGGTGAAAGGTGTCCATGAGTGGCCCTTTTTTGTTGTTATGACTGCGGGCAGTCTAAACAACGGGCCGGGGTGGGCTTGTAACGAAGGGGGCGGGTTTTGTCACCAGCTCGTGACATTTATGTTGGATGGACCGACGCCTTCGCGAGCAGGCTCGCTCCCACATTCGACTGCGTTCCTTCAGTTGAAACGCAATCAACTTGTGGGAGCGAGCCTGCTCGCGAAGAACGATAACTCGGTCTGACTAATCAACACTGCGCGGCAACTGCAACGTCACCCGCAACCCGCCCTCACGCAAATTCTGCAACGTCACCTCACCGCCATGGCTGTGGGCAATGTTGCGCGCAATGCCCAAGCCGAGACCATAACCCTGCTGCTGCCCGGCCAAGCGAAAGTGCGGCTCGAACACCTGCTCCAACCGCTGCTCCGGTACGCCCGGGCCTTCGTCGTCGACGTGCAGGACAAACGCGCGCTCATCGTCATCGATGTGCAGGTGCGCGTTCTGCCCGTACTTCAACGCGTTGTCGATCAGGTTGCCGATGCAGCGCTTCAACGCCAGAGGCTTGCCCGGATACGCCGCCAGCGCCTTGCCCTGCTGGGTCACGCGGCCATTGCCGTTGGGCGCCAGATACGGCTCCACCAGGCAGTCGAGCACATGATTGAGATCCACCGGCTCGATGTTCTCGTGGATGTCGGTGTCTTTCACGCACTGCAGCGCGCCTTTGACCAGCAACTCCAGTTCATCCAGATCGCGACCGAACTTGGCTTGCAGTTTCTCGTCTTCCAGCAGTTCGACACGCAAGCGCAGACGGGTGATCGGCGTGCGCAGGTCATGGGAAATCGCGCTGAACAACTGGCTGCGTTCGGTCAGGTAACGGCTGATGCGTTCGCGCATGGTGTTGAACGCACGGCCCACTTCCACCACTTCACTGCCGCCGCCCTCGGCAACCGGCTCGACATCGGCACCCAGCGACAGATCCCGCGCCGCCCGCGCCAGACGCTTGAGCGGCCGGCTCTGCCAGTGCACCAGCAGGCCGATGAACAGCAGCAAAAAGCCGCTGGTGAGGACGATGAACCACACCTGCTGTGCCGGCAGGCCTTGCTCTTCGAGACTGGTGTAGGGCTCGGGCAGCAACGAGGCGATGTACAGCCATTCGCCTGGGGCCATCTGAATCTGCGTGACCAGCACCGGCGGATTCACCGGTTCCAGCGTCAGCGCGTAATGCGCCCACGAGCGCGGCAGCTCATCAAGCTTCAGCCCGGCATTGAAGATCCGCAGATCCTCGGGGCTGACGAAGGTCACCGAGATATCAGTGTCATGGCCCAGCGACTGGCGCAGCACTTCATCCACCGCTTGAATCACCGCGGCCTTTCGCGGAGTGATCGGCAGCACGTCCATACCCAGCGGTTTGTCGTTGAGCGTCACCACGAAACGGGTGCCGCCCATGCTGCGCAACTGGTCGAGCACCAGCGGCCGGTAAGCCACCGGCAGCGAACGGAAATAGCTGACGCTGGCGGTCATCGAATGGGCAAGGCTGCGGGCGCTGGTGACCAGGCCTTCAAGCTGGGTGGCACGCAGTTGCGAGACCCAGATCACGCTCGACAACGTCTGCGCAAACAACACCGCCAACAAGGTCAGCAGCAGCATCCGCCCGAGCAGCGAACGCGGCACCGGCACTTTGCTGGCGAGCCGGCGCAGCGACTCAGTGAGCATTGCCGGCAACCACATTGGCTGCCAGTTGGTAGCCACTGCCGCGCACGGTGCGGATCAGTCGTGGCGGTTTTTCCGTGTCGCGCAGACGCTGGCGCAAGCGGCTGACGGCCATGTCGACAATCCGGTCGAGCGGCATCAGGTCACGGCCACGGGTGGCGTTGCCGATGGTGTCGCGGTCGAGAATTTCCTGCGGATGATCGAGAAACAGCTTCAGCAGCGCGAAGTCGGCACCGGAGAGAATCACTTCTTCGCCGTCGGTATGGAACAGTCGATGACTGACCATGTCCAGCCGCCACTCGTCGAAGGCCAGTACGTCGCTGCCGCTGCGCTCTTGACCGAACTGCGCACGTCGCAACAGCGCCTTGATTCGGGCTTGCAGTTCACGAGGGCTGAAGGGTTTGCCGAGGTAGTCATCAGCGCCGAGCTCCAGCCCGATCACGCGGTCGGCTTCGTCGGAACTGGCGGTGAGCATGATGATCGGCACCTGCGCCTGACGCGGATGCTGACGCACCCAGCGGCACAGGCTGAAACCGTCTTCGTCGGGCAGCATCACATCGAGGATCACCAGATCGCTGGGCGCCTCGTTGAGGGCCTGGCGGAAACTGGCGCCATCGGCCGTGGCCCGCACCTGAAACCCGGCGCGGGTCAGGTAGGTTTCCAGCAACTCGCGTATTTCCTGGTCGTCATCGACCAACAATATCGACTTGTTGACTGAGCTCACTTCGAAGGCATCCTTGTTGTTGGAATTGGGGCGGATTATGCCTGATGAACCTTGGAAATTTGTTGCCTGTTCTGGCCTCATCGCTGGCAAGCCAGCTCCCACAAGGTCTTGTACACATCCTGAGATTGTCTTCAATCCTGTGGGAGCTGGCTTGCCAGCGATGAAAGCGACTCGGTCTCAAGCCTGTTCGAGTGCCACACCAGCGCCGACAAGCCCGGAATACGGCGCCGTCACCAGCCACACCGGAATGCCATTGAAGTAATCGCTCATGCAGCCCTTGTCGGCAAAGCTGCGGGCGAAGCCGCTTTCGACGAAGAAATCGGCAAAGCGCGGAATCACCCCGCCAACGATGTACACGCCGCCACGCCCACCGGTGGTCAGCACGTTGTTGCCGGCCACGCGGCCGAGCCAGCAGCAGAACTGCTCCAGCACTTCCAGCGCGATCGGATCGCCAGCCAGACCGGCCGCGGTGATCGCTTCCGGCGTATCAAGCTTTGGTTCATGTCCGTCCACCGCACAGATCGCCCGGTACACACGAGGCAAGCCGCCGCCGCTCAACGCAGTCTCGGCGCTGACGTGGCCAATCTCGTTGTGGATGTGCTGCCAGAGCTGGGTTTCACGCGGGCTGCTCAGCGGCAGATCAACGTGACCGCCCTCCCCCGGCAACGCGGCAAACCGGCCTTCGCCGAGATCGAGCAAGGTGCCGACGCCCAGGCCAGTGCCCGGGCCGATCACCACCGCCGGGCGCAACGGCTCCGGCGTGCCTTCGCAGACCACACGGAATTCGCCGGGCTGCAAACGGGTCATGCCCAGCGCCATCGCCGAGAAGTCGTTGATCAGCAGCAGTTGCTCGACCTGCAAGGTCTGGCAGAACGCCGCGCGGCTCAGGCGCCAGTGGTTGTTGGTGAACTTGAATTCATCACCACTCACCGGCCCTGCTACCGACAGGCACACCGAACCGATCGAACCCGGCGCCAGACCGAGGCCGCTCAGGTACAGGCTGATCGCCTCTTCCGGGCTGGCGTGGTCGGCTGTCGCCAGCACCTGAACCGATTGCAGTTGCTGGTTTTTCCACAACGCGAACCGCGCGTTGGTGCCTCCGATATCACCGACCAAAGCCAGTTTCAATTAAGCGTCTCCAGGGCAGAAGTGAAGGCGCTGGCGCCCTGCTCCGCCGAGCTGAAGGCCAAACGCATGAAGCCAAACAGTTCGCGACCGCTGCCGATGTTGTTGCCCAACAGGCCTTTGGCAGGTTCACGCGCTGCAAATTCGTCGGCGTCGACCTTGAGTTCCAAAGTGCCTTTGACGCCATCGACGCGGATGATATCGCCCTCTTGCACCCGCGCCAAAGCACCACCGACATAAGCTTCAGGACTTACGTGAATCGCCGCCGGGATTTTCCCCGACGCGCCGGACATGCGCCCGTCGGTGACCAGCGCGACTTTGAAGCCGCGATCCTGCAGCACGCCGAGGAACGGCGTCATCTTGTGCAGCTCGGGCATGCCATTGGAGCGCGGGCCCTGGAAGCGCATCACCGCGACAAAATCTTTCTCCAGCAAACCGGCCTTGAACGCGTCGGCCAAGTCCTGCTGATCCTGGAACACCATGGCCGGTGCTTCGACGATCTGGTTTTCCAATGCCACCGCAGAAACCTTCATCACACCGCGACCGAGGTTGCCTTCCATCACCCGCAGACCTCCCTCCGGCGAGAATGCACGGGCGACCGGGCGCAGGATGTTTTCGTCGAGGCTTTCTATCGGGCCTTCGCGCCACACCAGCTCACCGTTATCGAGGAACGGCTCTTTGGTGTAACGGCTCAGGCCATGGCCGAGCACGGTGTTGACGTCTTCGTGCAGCAGGCCGGCTTCGAGCAGTTCGCGGATCAGGAACGACATACCGCCAGCAGCCTGGAAGTGGTTGATGTCGGCTTTACCGTTCGGGTAGACGTGGCTCAGGGTCGGCACGACTTCGGAGAGGTCGGCCATGTCCTGCCAGGTCAATTGAATGCCCGCAGCCATGGCGATGGCCGGCATGTGCAGGGTGTGGTTGGTCGAGCCGCCGGTGGCGTGCAGCGCGACGATCGAGTTGACCAGCGCCTTCTCGTCGACGATTTCGCCGATCGGCATGAAGTTGCCGTTCTGCTTGGTCAGGCGCGTCACCTGATGCGCGGCTTCGCGGGTCAGGGCATCACGCAGCGGGGTGTTCGGGTTGACGAACGACGCGCCCGGCAAGTGCAGGCCCATGACTTCCATCAGCAATTGGTTGGTGTTGGCGGTGCCGTAGAAGGTGCAGGTACCCGGGCTGTGGTAGGACTTCATCTCCGATTCCAGCAGCTCTTCGCGGGTCGCCTTGCCTTCGGCGTACTTCTGCCGCACGTCGGCTTTTTCCTTGTTGGAAATCCCCGAGACCATCGGCCCGCCCGGGACGAAGATCGTCGGCAGATGGCCGAAGCGCAGCGAACCCATCATCAGCCCCGGCACGATCTTGTCGCAGATGCCGAGCATCAGCGCGCCGTCGAACATGTTGTGCGACAGCGCCACCGCCGTGGACATGGCGATCACTTCGCGGCTCGGCAGGCTCAACTCCATGCCTGGCTCGCCCTGGGTCACGCCATCGCACATCGCCGGCGTACCACCGGCGAACTGGCCAACCGAGCCGATTTCGCGCAAGGCGTTTTTGATCTGCTGGGGAAAGACTTCGTACGGCTGGTGCGCCGAGAGCATGTCGTTATACGAAGAAACAATGGCGATGTTCGCCGAGTTCATCATCCGCAAGCTGTGCTTGTCTTCGCTGCCGCACCCGGCCACGCCGTGGGCGAAGTTGGCGCATTGCAGCTTGCCGCGCATCGGCCCGTCGGTGGCGGCGCCGCGAATCAGTGCAAGGTAAGCCTGACGCGTGGCGCGGCTGCGGGCGATAAGCCGTTCGGTGACCTCAAGAACGCGGGGATGCATGTGTAGAACTCCAGGCTAACGGATGTGGCGACCTGATTGTCTATGCTGATCAAACGCCGTTGTTGTTGGAATGACAGACGGCTTTTTTGATCATTCGGACCAGTTGATTCAGGTCACTCGTTGTAGATAAAACAAAATATTGCCACTAAAAAGGCTTGTTTTCTATTTTTATGCGAATAATCTTGTAATTCCAACAACAAAACGACGGCGGCGCTGTTCAATGACTCTTCGAATCGCAATCAATGGTTTTGGCCGCATCGGCCGTAATGTCCTGCGCGCACTGTATACCCAAGGCTATCGACAGGATTTGCAGATCGTCGCCATCAACGATCTGGGCGACAGCGCCATCAATGCCCATCTGCTCAAATACGACACCGTTCACGGCACATTCGACGCCGAAGTGGCCCATGACAATGAGAGCCTTACGGTCAATGGCGACCGCATTGCGGTCAGCGCCATTCGCAACCCGGCCGAGCTGCCATGGGCGGCGGAAAAGATCGACGTGGTGTTCGAATGCACCGGTCTGTTCACCGACCGCGCCAAAGCGGCTGCGCATCTTACTGCCGGCGCGCGCAAAGTCATCATCTCGGCCCCGGCCAAAGGCGCCGACGCCACTGTGGTTTACGGCGTGAACCACGACATTCTGCGCCAGTCGCACCAGATCATCTCCAACGCTTCGTGCACCACCAACTGCCTGGCGCCGGTGGCACAGGTCCTGCACCGCGAGTTGGGGATCGAAAGCGGTCTGATGACCACGATTCATGCCTACACCAACGACCAGAACCTCACCGACGTCTACCACACCGACCCGTACCGCGCGCGTTCGGCCACGCAGAACATGATCCCGAGCAAGACCGGCGCCGCTGAAGCGGTAGGCCTGGTGCTGCCGGAACTGGCGGGCAAACTGACCGGCATGGCCGTGCGGGTGCCGGTGATCAATGTGTCGCTGGTGGATCTGACTGTGCATCTGAAGAAGGAAGCCACGGCCGACGAGGTCAACGCGCTGATGAAGGCGGCCAGCCAGCATTCGAAAATTTTGGGTTACAACACGTTGCCGCTGGTTTCCAGCGACTTCAACCACAACCCGCTGTCGTCGATCTTCGATGCCAACCACACCAAAGCCAGCGGCAAACTGCTGAAGGTGCTGGCCTGGTACGACAACGAATGGGGCTTCTCCAACCGCATGCTGGATAACTGCCTGGCGCTCTGCAACGCGGAGTAATTCCCTCCTCCCATGTGGGAGCGGGCTTGCTCGCGAAGGCGTCGTGTCAGGCAATTGATGTATCGACTGACTCACCACATTCGCGAGCAAGCCCGCTCCCACAGGTTTTTGATTTCAATCTGAAATCAACACTTGACCACTCGGCTGGATGATAAGCATTATCATTCGCTCGAAATGGATCAGGTTCCCCCGTGAGTCAATCGCGCTTCAATCATGTCTTCCTCTCTCAGCGCACATCCCTGCTGCGCACGATCGAGCGGATGGTCAACAACCACAGCACCGCCGAAGACCTGTTGCAGGAGACCTACCTGCGCGTCACGCGGGCGCTGAGCGAGCGCGCCATCAATCACCTTGAACCCTTCGTGTTCCAGACCGCGCGCAACCTGGCGCTGGATCACCTGCGTGCGCGCAAGATCCATTCGCGGACCATGGTCGACGACGTGCCACAGGACGTGGTGCACAGCGTCGCCGCACCCGCCAGCAGCGCCGAAGACGCCGCCCACGCCGAACAATTGCTGGAGCGCCTGAACGTGAGCCTCAGTCAACTCAGCCCGCGTCAGCAGCAGATTTTCATTCTCAGCCGCCTGCACGGGCACAGCTATCAGGAAATCGCCGACGAACTGAATGTTTCCCTCAGCACCGTGCAAAAGGAGCTGAAGCTGATCATGACCATTTGTATTGGCGTCGCCGAACGTCTGAATGGCGACTGAAGTCGTAGGGCTTTTCTGTAAGTGTCAGGATCGACTGCACTGATCATTGGGCTTTGTTACCCTTGGCCGACTTTTACGCTTCACTTAAAAAACAGCCGTGCACAGACACTGCCGAGGAAACACCGTGACGGACACCCACCGCTCGCCTTCGCCGGATTCGGCGCAGGACGCTGCCAACGCAATGGATCAGGCTCTGGACTGGCTCATTGTGCTCGGCAGCCCGGACGAGGAACAGACCCGGCGGTTCCATGCCTGGCTGGCGGCCGATCCGTTGAATGCCGAGGCGTTCGCCAAGGCGCAGGCGATCTGGGACGGGCCGCAAGTCGCCCAGTGCGCGCAAAGCCTCGCGGCCAAACCGGCGAAAGTCACCGTTCTCAAGCGGTTGCGTCCGCACTGGAAACCGTTGGCCACCGCTGCGGTGCTGATTCTGGGCCTGTTCAGTTTCAGCAATCTGCCGATGCGCATTCAGGCCGATCACCTGACCGTGGTCGGCGAGCGTCAGCGCCTGCAACTGGAGGATGGCTCCAAGGTGCTGCTCAATACCAACTCGGCATTCTCCAGCACCATCAATGACCGGCAGCGCGTGGCGCGGCTGTATCAGGGCGAAGCGTTTTTCGAAGTGGCCGCCAACCGTGGCCAGCCGCTGCAAATCGATGCCGGCCCGGTGCAGGCCAGCGTGCGCGACACCGCGTTCGCCGTGCGCTATCTGGACGGCGTCGCGCAAGTCAATGTGCAACGCGGTGATGTCGATCTGCGCGCCACGCACAACGACGCGCGAGTGCGTTTGAGCGCCGGCGAAAGCATTCGCATCGGCCCCAACGGTTTCGATCGTCCGGCCAAGCTCGATGCCGCGACTGATCTGGCCTGGGTCCAGGGCCGACTGGTGTTCGAGAACTGCCCGTTGAATCAGGTGCTGGCCGAATTGCGCCGCTACTACCCGGGCTGGATCATCAACACCAACGAGCAGTTGGCCGACGTCAACGTCACCGGCAACTACCGCCTCGACCAACCGCTGGACGTGGTGCGCTCCCTCGCCCACATCACCTCGGCGCGCCTGCAGGAATTCCCGGCGCTGGTGATCCTGAACTAAATGAGAATTATTTTTACTCGATAGCCAAAGCCCGTTCGTCTCGTTATAGCCAATGCAATTGATTCGCATCTTCGGAGGCGAATCAGCACCTATAAAGATTCGTGCGACACGGAGCGCTATCGATGTCCTCTCGCCTTACCCGCCAGACTGCTTCCCCTTCCCGCGTATTGTCGCTGCTGACGGCCGCCATCCTTATGGCCGGCACCGCACCGTTGATGGCTGCCAGCGAACAGCCGGCGCGCAACATGGGTGATTATTCGTTCTCGATCGGCCAGCAACCGCTGGTGTCGGCGCTCAATGCCTTCACCAGTGTGACCGGCTGGCAGGTCGGTTTACCGGCAGAACTGGGTCAAGGCGTGTCGTCGCCGGGTGTGCGCGGTTCGCTGCCGCCGGAAAAAGCCCTGGAGCGCCTGTTGGTGGGGACCAACCTGAGCTTCCGCAAGCTGAGCAACAACAATGTGGTGCTGGAGAAGCGCGCCACCAGCGGCGCACTCAATCTGGATCAGGTGACCATCAGCGCCACCCGCCAGGAACAGTCGGTCAATAGCGTGCCGGCCACCGTCACTGTGCAGACCCGCCAGGATCTGGATCGCAACAACGTCAACACCATCAAGGATCTGGTGCGCTACGAGCCGGGCGTGTCCGTCGGCGGCGCCGGCCAGCGTGGCGGTATCAGCGGCTATAACATCCGCGGCATCGACGGCGACCGCATCCTGACGCAGGTCGACGGCGTCGAAGTGCCGGACGGTTTCTTCAACGGCCCGTACGCCAAGACCCAGCGCAATTACGTCGACCCGGAAATCGTCAAACGCGTGGAAATCCTCCGTGGCCCGGCCTCGGTGCTGTACGGCAGCAACGCCATTGGCGGCGCCGTCAGCTACTACACCCTCGACCCGGACGACATCATCAAGCCCGGCAAAGACGTCGGCGCTCGCCTCAAAACCGGTTACAGCTCCGCCGATGAGAGCTGGCTGAAATCCGCCACCGTCGCCGGGCGTGCCGAGCAGTTCGACGGCTTGCTGCACTTCAGCCAGCGCGACGGTCACGAAACCGATTCCTACGGCAGCAACAACGGCACTGGCCTGGCGCGCACCGCTGCCAACCCGGAAGATGTCAAGGCCACCAACGTCCTGGCGAAGATCGGCTGGAACTACAACGACGATTCGCGTCTGGGCCTGACCTACGAGAAGTACAAGGACGATCGCGACACCGATCAGAAAAGTGCCTACGGCGGACCGTACTTCAACGGCGCGCCGACCATCCCCAACAGCATGCTGCCCGGCGGCATGTACCAGTGGCGTACCGGCAACGACACCATCACCCGCGAGCGTTTCGGCCTCGAGCACAGCTTCGCCCTCGACAGCCTGCTGGCCGATAACGTGAAGTGGAGCCTCAATCACCAGATCGCCAAAACCGATCAGAGCACCGAAGAGTTCTACTATCCGATGACCCGTAAAGTGCTGCGCACCCGCGACACGGTCTACGAGGAAAAACAGTGGGTATTCGATGCGCAACTGGACAAGGCCTTCGCCATCGGTGACACCGATCACGTGCTGACCTACGGCACCACGATCAAGCAACAGAAGGTCACCGGCTCGCGCAGCGGCGACGGCAAGTGCCTGGCAGTCGGGCGTGGTTGCACCGCCATCGGCGCCACCAGCGCGGCGGATGTGCTGAAAAAATCCAGCGACTTCCCGGACCCGACCATCAACACCTACAGCCTGTTCGCCCAGGATCAGATCAGCTGGAACCAGTGGACCTTCCTGCCGGGCCTGCGCTACGACCACACCCAGCTCAAGCCGCACATCACCCAGGAATTCCTCAACACCGTGGCCGCCGACGGCAACGGCACGGTCAGCGACGCGAACAAGAGCTGGCACAAAGTCTCGCCCAAATTCGGCCTGACCTACGCCCTGACCGACAATTACACCTGGTACGGCCAGTACGCCGAAGGTTTCCGCACGCCGACCGCGAAAGCGCTGTACGGACGCTTTGAAAACAGCACCACCGGCTACAACGTGGCGCCCAACCCGAACCTGGAACCGGAGAAAAGCAAAAGCTATGAAACCGGTCTGCGCGGCAACTTCGAACAAGGCTCGTTCGACGTGGCGGTGTTCTACAACAAGTACCGCGATTTCATCAACGAAGACGCGGTCACTCCCGGTTACGACGAGCTGACCTTCCAGTCGAGCAACATCAAGCACGCGACCATCAAGGGCGCCGAAGTCAAAGGTCGCCTGAACCTCGATGCGTTCGGCGCGCCGCAGGGCCTCTACACCCAAGGCTCGATCGCTTACGCCTACGGTCGCAACAACGACAACGGCGAGCCGCTCAACAGCGTCAATCCGCTGACCGGCGTATTCGGTCTGGGTTACGACCAGGACAACTACGGCGGCCTGCTGAGCTGGACCGTGGTGAAGAAAAAGGATCGCGTCGACGACAGCAACTTCAAGTCGCCGGATGGCGTCAGCAGCCAGTTCAAGACCCCGGGCTTCGGCATTCTCGATCTGGCCGGCTATTACAAAGTCACCGACGACGTCACCGTCAGCGGCGGCATCTACAACCTGACCGACAAGAAGTACTGGCTGTGGGATGACGTGCGCGGTTACGACAGCGTCGGCGAAGCCTCGGTGACGCAACCGGCCAACCTCGATCGCCTGACCCAGCCGGGCCGCAACTTCGCGATCAATCTGGTCTGGGACATCTGAACCGCACGGCCCTGCGACGCGCATTGATCAGCGCGTCGCGGGGCTTTTTTTACGGTTTGGCAGCTGCCCGTTCGTCTCGTTATCAAGCGCCTCTTTTATCAAGGACACCCCCATGACCACTTCGGAAAAAGCCCTGCGTTCACAACGCCTGAACCAGATCACCCACGAGCCGCACAGCAAGCTCGACGCCTTGGTCAAGGCCCACGCGCCGTTCGAAACCCGCGCCAACTTCGCCCGCTTTGTGGTTGCGCAATACCTGTTCCAGTCGGAACTGGTCGATCTCTATAACAATGCCGAACTGACTGCCATCGTCCCGGATCTGCCGGCCCGTTGCCGCGCCGAAGCCGCGAAGGCAGATTTGGCGGATCTGGAAACTGAAGTGCCGGCGCCTGTGGCTGGCGCGGTGAAAAACCCAAGCAAGGCCCGTGCACTGGGCTGGATCTTTGTCTCCGAAGGTTCGAAGCTCGGCGCTGCGTTCCTGATCAAACGTGCGGTGGCGCTGGAGCTGAGCGAAACCTTCGGCGCCCGTCACTTGGGTGAACCGGAAGGCGGACGTGCCGAAGGCTGGAAAAGCTTCGTGCGCACCCTCGATTCCCTGCCGTTCACCGCCGAAGAGGAAGCCGAGGTCGAGCAAGGCGCGATCGACGCGTTCAACCGTTTCACCGTGCTGCTGGAACAGGCTTACGCCACAGAAGCCGAACCGGCCTGATACACAGCAAATTCCCCTTGTGGGAGCGAGCCTGCTCGCGATGGCGGTGTATCAGTCGACATTAATGTTGAATGACCGGATGCCATCGCGAGCAGGCTCACTCCTACAGGGGAACGGTGTAAGCCTGTAAGATTCCCGTCCCGCTTCAGAAGCAACCGCTGAGCCCATGCCGCAACCCGCCACCTCAAAACTCGCCCGTCTGCTGTTCGGCCTGCTGGCCTACGTCAGCCTCGGCATTGGCCTGATCGCCATCGTCGTGCCCGGCCTGCCGACCACCGAGTTCATCCTGCTCGCCGCCTGGGCCGCGACTCGCAGCTCGCCGCGCCTGAGCGCCTGGCTGGAAAACCATCGGCTGTTCGGGCCGATCCTGAGCAACTGGCGCAACGGCAAGATCATCGCGCGCAAAGCCAAGGTCAGCGCCACCATCAGCATGCTGCTGTGCGCGACGTTGATGCTGGTAATGCTCGATCACGGCTGGCCGGTGTATCTGGCGATTGCCGGGATGAGTCTGGGCAATCTGTGGATCTGGTCACGTCCGGAAGCGATTCCGCCCTCCGCCTGACCGCCCGCTATTTTTGGCAAATAAGCTTGTGTGGTGAGGGGATTTAGCGAAACGTCGCACCGCCCCGATGGACTGCGCAGCAGGTCCAAAACCAGAAAACCAGTTTTAACTGACACGCTGCGGATGCCTGATTAGTGGCTGCTGCGCAGCCAATCGGGGATAAATCCCCTCACCACAAAGCCTCATCACCAGCATTTCCTCAGCGTTCATCCGGCTGAAACTTCCCTGTAATTAATCGCCTTTTCAGCACATTCCCCTGCGCAAACGTTTAGCGCTGACCGTTCGTCGGCAAGCGGCTCATGCCCTCTCGCTGCGCGCCGATGAGCAATGCATGGCGCTGAATGGATTTGGCGAACCGGGTAGTTCATCCCGTGGCCACCTGCTCATTCATTCACGAGATCGCCCCATGTTCGACTCTCTCTCCATTCGCCTGAAAATCGTCCTGCTCTCCGGCCTGTGCCTGCTGGGTGTGGTTGCGCTGATCGTCGGCATGAACATCTACCAGACCAACCAGAACGACGAACTGGTCAGCAACTCCAGCAACCAGTTGCTCACTGCCAGTGTGCAGAACCTGTTGCAGGCCAAAGCCGCCGAGCAAGCAGTGCGGGTGCAGAAGACCTTTGGCGAAAGCCTGACGGTGATCACCGCGCTGGCCGATCAGATCAAGGACATGCGCGCACTGGCCGCCAAGCGTTCGCTGGACGCCGGGGCCCTGCGTGAAGAATTGAACCAGAGCCTGAAAACCGCGTTCGAGCGCAACAACAAGGTGCTCGGCATCTGGCTCGCCTTCGAACCCAACGGCCTCGACGGCAAGGACAGCGAGTTCGTCAACGACGCCGCGCGCCAGTCCAACGAAGCCGGGCGTTTTGCGAGCTACTGGAGCCGCGCTGCCGGCTCGGCGCTGAACACGATCATGGTCGAAGAAGACATGACCAAGACCACCCTCAGCGTCAGCGGCACGCCGTACAACAGCTGGTACACCTGCCCTCGTGACAACAAGCGTACTTGCCTGCTCGACCCGTATGCCGACACCGTGGGCGGGAAGGAAATGTTGATGACCACCATTTCCGTGCCGTTGATCGTCGACGGCAAGGCCATCGGCGTGGTCGGTGTCGACATCGCCCTCGATGCCCTGCAAGCAGCGGCGGTGGATTCCCAGCGCAACCTGTTCAACAACGCCGGGCACATGCTGATCGTCTCCGGCAGCGGCGTGCTCGCTGCCGACAGTTCCGATGCGACCAAGGTCGGTAAAAAGATCAGCGATACCCTCGGTGCCGACGGCAAGGATCTGCTGCAACTGGTCAGCAGCGGCACGCCGAAGATTCTCGAACAGGGCGAGCTGATTCGCGCGGTGTACCCGGTGGATCCGATTGGCAACTCGCGGGCCTGGGGCGTGGTCATCGACCTGCCGAAACAGGTGCTGCTGGCCGACTCGGTGAAGCTGCAAGCGGTCCTCGACGACGCGCAGGAAACCGGCGTGATCACGGCGCTGGCGGTGGCTGTCGTCGCCGGGCTGATTGGCTTGTTGCTGATCTGGCTGACGGCTTCCGGCGTCACACGCCCGATCAACAGCGTCGCCGAGATGCTGAAGAACATCGCCAGCGGTGAAGGCGATCTGACCCAGCGCCTGAACTACAGCAAGAAAGATGAACTGGGCGAACTGGTGAACTGGTTCAACCGCTTCCTCGACAAGCTGCAACCGACCATCGCCCAGATCAAACAGAGCATCACTGAAGCGCGTGGCACTGCTGATCAGTCATCGGAAATCGCTCGCCAGACCAGCGAAGGCATGCAGGTGCAGTTCCGCGAAATCGATCAGGTCGCCACCGCCTCCAATGAAATGAGCGCCACCGCCCACGACGTCGCCAACAGCGCGTCGAACGCGGCCAACGCCGCCAAGGGCGCCGATCAGTCGGCCAGGGACGGCCTGTCGATCATCGAGCGCAGCACCCGCGACATCAATCAACTGGCCGATGAAGTCAGCAAAGCGGTGACCGAAGTCGAAGCGCTGGCGGTCAACAGCGAGCAGATCGGTTCGGTGCTGGAAGTGATCCGCAGCATCGCCGAACAGACCAACCTGCTGGCGCTCAACGCCGCCATCGAAGCGGCCCGCGCCGGGGAAAGCGGTCGTGGTTTCGCGGTGGTAGCCGACGAGGTGCGCAACCTCGCCAAGCGCACTCAGGATTCGGTGGAAGAAATCCGCATCGTCATCGAACGTATCCAGACCGGCACCCGTGGCGTGGTCGCGACCATGCATTCGAGCCAGACCCAGGCGCACAACAACGCCGGGCAGATCCGTCAGGCGGTGGACGCGCTGGGCAAGATCAGCGACGCGGTCACCGTGATCAGCGACATGAACCTGCAGATCGCCAGCGCCGCCGAACAGCAGAGCGCCGTGGCCGAAGAGGTCAACCGCAACGTCTCGGCAATTCGCACCGTGACTGAAACCCTGACCGAGCAAGCTACCGAGTCGGCGGCGATCAGCAGCCAGCTCAATGCGCTGGCGAGCCAGCAGATGAAGCTGATGGATCAGTTCCGCGTCTAGCAAACTGCAAAAATCCCTGTGGGAGCGAGCCTGCTCGCGAAGACGGCAGCACATTCAACATCAAAGTGACTGATCCACCGCTTTCGCGAGCAGGCTCGCTCCCACAGGGGTAAGTGTTCACCTGCCGGAATTTCATCTGGCCCGAGATTTTTTTGCACTATCATCGCCCTCTCTCCCGGAGGGCCTTCGATGACTGATTTACTCACGTCCATTCAAGCCGCACTCGGCTTGCCCCACACGCCGATTCCGTTCACCGCCAGTGGCGCCCTGCCCTCGGCGTTCGCCGTCAGCGACCTGGCCTGCGCCAGCATCGGCGCTGCCGGTCAGGCCGTCAGCGAACTGCTCCGGCAACAGAGCGGGCACTTGCCCGCGGTGGAAGTGGATCGGCGTCTGGCGTCGTTCTGGTTTGCCACCTCGTTGCGGCCGATCGGCTGGGAAGTCCCGCCGCTGTGGGATCCGGTCGCTGGTGACTACGCAACCAAGGACGGCTGGATCCGCCTGCACACCAACGCCCCACATCACCGTGCTGCGGCTGAAAGCGTGCTCGGTACCTGCGCCGACCGCGCTGCAATGGCGGCGAAAGTCGCGCAATGGCGCAGCGCCGATCTGGAGCAAGCGGTGGTCGAGGCCAAGGGCTGCGCCGCCGAAATGCGCAGTTGGGCGCAGTGGCAACAGCATCCGCAGGGATTGGCAGTGAATGCCGAGCCGCTGGTGCATTTCATCGATTCACAGGATGAAAAGGCCAACGCGTGGCAAGGCTCCGTGGAGCAACCGCTGGCCGGGCTCAAGGTGCTCGACCTGACCCGCGTGCTCGCCGGCCCCACCGCCAGCCGTTTTCTCGCGGGCCTCGGTGCCAACGTGCTGCGCATCGATCCGCCGAGCTGGAACGAGCCGGGCGTGGTGCCGGAAGTCACCCTGGGCAAACGCTGCGCACGGCTGAATCTGCAGCAACCGGACGATCGCGCGGTGTTCGAAAACCTGTTGAAGGACGCCGACATGCTCATACATGGCTACCGTGCCGATGCCCTGGAATACCTCGGTTTCGGCGCCGAACGCCGCCGACAACTGGCGCCGGGGCTGATCGACGTCTGTCTCAATGCCTACGGCTGGAGCGGCCCGTGGCGCAACCGGCGGGGTTTCGACAGCCTGGTGCAAATGAGCAGCGGCATCGCCGAGGCCGGACAGCGCTGGAAACAGGCTGACAAGCCGACGCCGCTGCCGGTGCAGGGGCTGGATCACGCGACCGGGTATCTGATGGCGGCGAGTGCGATCACATTGCTCACTAAACGTTTGCGCAGCGGTCGCGGCGGTTCTGCACGCTTGTCACTGGCGCGCACCGCCAAGTTGCTGATCGAGCACGGACCGGGAACGAGCGAAGCGTTGCGCGTCGAGGCTAAACAGGATCAGAACTCACGGGTGGAGCAGACCCCGTGGGGGCCGGCGCACCGGTTGCTGGCACCGGTGACGATCAGCGGGACGCCGCTGCAGTGGGCGTTGCCGGCTACTGAATTGGGTTCGCATCGCGCGCAGTGGTGATGATCATTCGGGCCCCTTCGCGAGCAAGCCCGCTCCCACAGGGGGAATGCATTTCAAATGTGGGAGCGGGCTTGCTCGCGAAGAGGCCCGCACTGACACCACCGATGCACAATCAATCCACCTACAGCGACAACACCCCACTGTACAAACCATACGCCGCCAGCCCCGCGCCGATCAGCACACAGGCAAAAATACCTTTCTCGACAGGGGTGAACAGCGGCTCGCCCTGCTCATGCTTGGCCTTGGCGAACAGGACCACCCCCGGCGCATACAGCAGCGCCGACAGCAGCAGGTATTTCACCCCGCCGGCATACAACAACCACACCGCATAACACAGAGCAATCCCGCCAATCAGCAGATCCTTGGTACGTTCGGCCGAGGCATGTTCATAGGTTTCGCCACGTCCGCTAAGCAGCACCGCATACGCCGCCGACCACAGGTACGGCACCAGAATCATCGACGAGGCGAGGTAGATCAGGCTGGTGTAGGTACCGGCGGAAAACAGCGTGATCAGCAGAAAAATCTGGATCATCACGTTGGTCAGCCACAGCGCATTGACCGGCACATGGTTGGCGTTTTCCTTTTTCAGGAACGCCGGCATGGTCTTGTCCCGGGCCGTGGCAAACAGGATCTCCGCGCACAGCAGCGCCCACGACAACAACGCGCCGAGCAAGGAAACCGCCAGACCGAGGCTGATCAGCAATGCGCCCCACGGCCCGACGATGTGCTCCAGCACCGCCGCCAGCGACGGGTTCTGCAAAGTCGCGAGTTCGGGCTGGCTCATGATCCCCAGCGACAGCACGTTGACCAGCACCAGCAGCGCCAGCACACCGAGGAAGCCGATCACCGTGGCGCGCCCGACGTCGCTGCGTTTCTCCGCCCGTGCCGAATACACGCTGGCGCCCTCGATGCCGATGAACACGAACACCGTCACCAGCATCATGTTGCGCACCTGATCCATCACCCCGCCGAAGCTCGGGTTGCTGCGGCCCCAGATGTCGCGGGTGAAAATGTCGGCCTTGAACGCCACGGCGGCAATCACGATGAACATGATCAGCGGCACGATCTTGGCGACCGTGGTCACCTGATTGATGAACGCCGCCTCCTTGATCCCGCGCATCACCAGAAAATGCACCGCCCACAGCAGCACCGATGCGCAGCCGATGGCGATTGGCGTGTTGCCCTGACCGAATACCGGAAAGAAGTAACCGAGGGTGCTGAACAGCAACACGAAATAACCGACGTTGCCCAGCCACGCGCTGATCCAGTAGCCCCAGGCGGATGAGAAACCCATGTAATCGCCAAACCCGGCCTTGGCGTAGGCATAGACCCCCGAGTCCAGCTCGGGCTTGCGGTTGGCCAGGGTCTGGAACACGAACGCCAGGGTTAGCATGCCGATGGCGGTGATCCCCCAGCCGATCAGGATTGCCCCGGCATCGGCGCGGGCCGCCATGTTCTGCGGCAGGGAAAAAATCCCCCCGCCAATCATCGAACCCACCACCAGGGCGATCAACGCACCCAGTCGCAGCTTTTGCGTCGGTTGCGACATTCTTGTCTCCCTTCATTCATTTGTAACAACTATTAACTAAACGCCTGATACCAGACGACGTTTATCAGGTAATACCGAGAAACACTCGTTTATATATAGCGACTGACGCTAACGCCTAGCACGCTAAGACAGTTTTGTGCGCGAATCCTAATAAATCAATTCTGTACTGAAAACAGATGCTGAAAATTTGCCAAAAGCTGAAAAACAACTAGCGTGATAACTCTAAAGTAATAAGACCAATTCCCAACCACATCAGGCAAAAGCCTCTAGGACGGGCTTTCCAGGCGATAGCGTTATGCCTCCAGTTGTTTCATAAGTCATTCATTAACAATGGAATGTGGCCATGCACTGATCTATGTCAGCTGATTGAACAGACAACAGATCTACGCTGTGAACTCTTCTCTCCTGCAATGGAGTCATGCAATGTCTGAAGCTCCCGGAAAACTACGACTCGGTGCACTGGTTGCCTTGGTAGTCGGCTCAATGATTGGTGGCGGGATATTCTCTTTGCCACAAAACATGGCCGCTAGCGCCGACGTCGGCGCGGTATTGATTGGTTGGGCCATCACCGCTGTCGGCATGCTCACCCTCGCTTTTGTCTTTCAAACCCTCGCCAATCGCAAGCCTGACCTGGACGGCGGTGTCTACGCCTACGCCAAGGCCGGATTTGGCGACTACATGGGTTTCTCGTCCGCCTGGGGTTACTGGATCAGTGCCTGGCTGGGCAACGTTGGCTACTTTGTTCTGTTGTTCAGCACCCTCGGGTATTTCTTTCCGGTTTTCGGTGAAGGCAACACGGTGGCGGCGGTGATCGGCGCCTCGGTGCTGCTGTGGGCCGTGCACTTTCTGGTACTGCGCGGGATCAAGGAAGCGGCGTTCATCAACCTCGTGACCACCGTCGCCAAGGTCGTGCCATTGCTGCTGTTCGTGCTGATCGCGATCTTCGCCTTCAAACTGGACATCTTCACCGCCGACATCTGGGGTGTGAAAAACCCGGATCTGGGCAGCGTAATGAACCAGGTGCGCAACATGATGCTGGTTACCGTGTGGGTGTTCATCGGCATCGAGGGCGCGAGCATCTTCTCGGCGCGGGCGGAAAAACGCTCGGACGTCGGCAAGGCCACCGTCATCGGTTTCATCACCGTGCTGCTGTTCCTGGTGCTGGTCAACGTGCTGTCGCTGGGCATCATGACCCAGCCGGAACTGGCCAAACTGCAGAACCCGTCGATGGCCGCCGTGCTTGAGCACGTGGTCGGTCATTGGGGCGCGGTGCTGATCAGCGTCGGCCTGATCATCTCGCTGCTGGGCGCGCTGCTGTCGTGGGTGCTGCTGTGTGCGGAGATCATGTTCGCCGCCGCCAAAGACCACACCATGCCCGAGTTTCTGCGCAAGGAAAACGCCAACCACGTACCGGTCAACGCCCTGTGGCTGACCAACGCGATGGTCCAGCTGTTCCTGATCATCACCCTGTTTTCGGCCAGCACTTACCTGTCGCTGATCTACCTCGCCACTTCGATGATTCTGGTGCCGTACCTGTGGTCGGCGGCCTATGCCCTGCTGCTGGCGGTGCGCGGCGAAAGCTACGAGGGCTTCGCGGCCGAACGACGCAAGGATCTGATTATCGGCGGCATCGCGCTGATCTACGCGGTGTGGCTGCTGTATGCCGGCGGGGTCAAGTATCTGCTGCTCTCGGCCCTGCTCTACGCACCCGGCGCGATCCTGTTCGCCAAGGCCAAGCTGGAACTCAACCAACCGATTTTCACTAACGTCGAGAAGCTGATTTTCGCCGCAGTGGTTGTGGGTGCCCTGGTGGCTGCCTACGGTCTCTACGACGGCTTCCTGACCTTGTAACCCTTGATTTGTAATCTGGAGGATCACTGCAATGACCACGGAAAAAGTTAAGTACGGCGTCCACTCCGAAGCCGGCAAACTGCGCAAAGTCATGGTTTGCTCCCCAGGTCTGGCCCACCAGCGCCTGACCCCGAACAACTGCGATGAACTGCTGTTCGACGACGTGCTCTGGGTCGCCCAGGCCAAGCGCGACCACTTCGACTTCGTGACCAAGATGCGTGAACGCGGGATCGACGTGCTGGAAATGCACAACCTGCTGACCGACATCGTCGCCATCCCTGAAGCGCTGGACTGGATTCTCGAGCGCAAGGTTACCGCCGACTCGGTGGGCCTAGGCCTGATCAGCGAAGTCAAATCCTGGCTGAAAAGCCTTGAGCCGCGACACATCGCCGAATACCTGATTGGTGGCGTATCCGCCGATGATCTGCCGGACAGCTTCGGTGGCAAGACCATCCAGATGTTCCGCGACTTCCTCGGCCACTCCAGCTTTATCCTGCCGCCGCTGCCGAACACCCAGTTCACCCGCGACACCACCTGCTGGATCTACGGTGGCGTGACGCTGAACCCGATGTACTGGCCGGCGCGACGTCAGGAAACCCTGCTGACCACCGCCATCTACAAATTCCACCCGCAGTTCACCAACGCCGATTTCGAAATCTGGTACGGCGATCCGGACAAGGATCACGGCAGCTCGACCCTCGAGGGCGGCGACGTGATGCCGATCGGCAATGGCGTGGTGTTGATCGGCATGGGCGAACGCTCGTCGCGACAGGCGATCGGCCAACTGGCGCTGAACCTGTTCAAGAACAAGGCCGTGGAAAAAGTCATCGTCGCCGGCCTGCCGAAGTCCCGCGCCGCGATGCACCTGGACACCGTGTTCAGTTTCTGCGATCGCGACCTGGTGACGATTTTCCCGGAAGTGGTCAACCAGATCGTCGCCTTCACCCTGCGTCCTGACGAAAGCAAACAGGGCGGCATCGACATCCGCCGCGAAGAAGGCAGCTTCCTCGACACCGTGGCCAAAGCCCTCAACCTGCCGAAACTGCGCGTGGTGGAAACCGGCGGCAACAGCTTCGCCGCCGAACGCGAGCAATGGGACGACGGCAACAACGTGGTGGCCGTGGAACCGGGCGTGGTCATCGGCTACGACCGCAACACCTACACCAACACCCTGCTGCGCAAGGCCGGCGTGGAGGTCATCACCATCAGCGCCGGCGAACTGGGCCGAGGCCGTGGCGGCGGCCACTGCATGACCTGCCCGATCATCCGCGATCCAATCGATTACTAAACCTCTGAGCCTTGGCCGCGACTTACAAAGCGCGGCCAGGGGGATAACCGACACCGAAGGAGATCCATCATGGCTTTTAACATCCACAACCGTAACCTGCTCAGCCTGGAACACCACACCCCACGTGAGCTGCGTTATCTGCTCGACCTGTCCCGCGATCTGAAACGCGCCAAGTACACCGGCACCGAGCAGCAACACCTCAAGGGCAACAACATCGCCCTGATCTTCGAAAAAACCTCGACCCGCACCCGTTGCGCGTTCGAAGTGGCGGCCTACGACCAAGGCGCCAACGTCACCTACATCGACCCGAACTCATCGCAGATCGGCCACAAGGAAAGCATGAAAGACACGGCCCGCGTGCTGGGTCGCATGTACGACGCCATCGAATACCGTGGTTTCAAACAGGAAATTGTCGAAGAGCTGGCGAAGTTCGCCGGGGTGCCGGTGTTCAACGGCCTGACCGACGAATATCACCCAACGCAAATGATCGCCGACGTGCTGACCATGCGTGAACACGCCGACAAGCCGATCCACGAAATCAGCTACGCCTACCTCGGCGACGCGCGCAACAACATGGGCAACTCGCTGCTGCTGGTCGGCGCCAAGCTCGGCATGGACGTGCGCATCTGCGCGCCGAAAGCCCTGTGGCCGCATGACGATCTGGTCGATCGCTGCAAGAAATACGCGGAAGAATCCGGCGCGCGCATCACCCTCACCGAAGACCCGAAAGCCGCAGTCAAAGGCGTCGATTTCATCCACACCGACGTCTGGGTGTCGATGGGCGAGCCGGTTGAAGCCTGGGCCGAACGTATCCAGCAACTGCTGCCGTACCAGGTCAACAAAGAGCTGATGAAAGCCACCGGCAACCCGCGCACCAAGTTCATGCACTGCCTGCCGGCGTTTCACAACAGCGATACCAAGGTCGGCAAACAGATTGCCGAACAGTATCCGCACCTGGCCAACGGCATCGAAGTCACCGACGACGTGTTCGAGTCGCCCGCCTGCATCGCCTTCGAGCAAGCGGAAAACCGCATGCACACGATCAAGGCGATCCTGGTCTCGACCCTGGCTGATCTGTAACCGGAATAGCTCCCACTGAAAGAACCGGCTCCAAATGTGGGAGCGGGCTTGCTCGCGAAAGCGGTGTGTCATTCAACAGCCATGTCGACTGATCCGCCGCCTTCGGGAGCAAGCCCCCTCCCACATGGAATTCCGGTTCCGACAGGGAAACCGAGTCGTTTGCCATTTCTCTGCTGAAAGGATTGCACCATGCGTATCGTCGTAGCTCTGGGCGGTAACGCCCTGCTCCGTCGTGGCGAGCCGATGACCGCTGACAACCAGCGCGCCAACATCCGCATCGCCACCGAGCAAATCGCCAAGATCCATCCCGGCAATCAACTGGTCATCGCCCACGGCAATGGCCCGCAAGTCGGCCTGCTGTCGCTGCAGGCAGCGGCCTACACCTCCGTCACCCCTTACCCGCTGGACGTGCTCGGTGCCGAAACCGAAGGCATGATTGGCTACATCATCGAACAGGAACTGGGCAACCTGCTGGACTTCGAAGTGCCGTTCGCCACCCTGCTGACCCAGGTTGAAGTCGACGCCAAGGACCCGGCCTTCCAGAATCCGACCAAACCGATCGGCCCGGTCTACGACAAAGCCGAAGCGGAAAAACTCGCCGCCGAGAAAGGTTGGGCCATCGCTCCGGACGGCGACAAGTTCCGTCGTGTGGTGGCCAGTCCACGGCCGAAACGCATCTTCGAGATCCGTCCGATCAAGTGGCTGCTGGACAAGGGCAGCATCGTGATTTGTGCGGGTGGCGGCGGGATTCCGACCATGTACGACGAGCACCGCAACCTCAAGGGCATCGAGGCGGTGATCGACAAGGATCTGTGCTCGTCGCTGCTCGCCGAGCAACTGGAAGCTGACTTGCTGGTGATCGCCACCGACGTCAACGCGGCGTTCATCGACTACGGCAAGCCGTCGCAGAAAGCCATCGCCGAAGCCCACCCGGATGAACTGGAACGCCTCGGTTTCGCCGCTGGCTCCATGGGACCGAAGGTGCAGGCAGCCTGCGAATTCGCGCGCCATACTGGCAAGGTCGCGGTGATCGGTTCGCTGGCGGACATCGAAGCGATCGTCCAGGGCACTGCCGGCACACGCGTCAGCACGGCGAAGCCGGGCATCAGCTATCGATAATTAGAAACTCAAGGGCAGGCCCAGGGGGCTGCCCTTCTCCCATGCCTTGAAAGGAGAAACCCATGGCCCAGTTTGAACCCGGTCATTTGCATATTGAGCGGCACGCGTTGACCAAGGACGATGTCGATTACGACCTGTGCCTCGACTACCAAGTGTTCACCGATCCCAAAGAAGGCAAAGGGATGCAGTTCACCCTGCACGGCAATATCCAGGGCAAGGACATGAAGGAAACCTTCTTCCTGCCCAAGGACCAGGCCTACAACTTCGCCAGCAACGTGACCAAGATTGCCGAAAAGTACGGCATTCCCAAAACTCACAGCAGCATCGGCTCGCAGCACAAACATTACGACCTGATGTTCGAGGATGTGCGGGTGCAGTTGAATATGAAGTCCGGGGATCCGGTCAAACCGGAACACCTCGAATAACCCGAACCCAGCACATTCCTCCTGTGGGAGCGGGCTTGCTCGCGAAGGCGCCAGGTCAGTCACCATTTATGCTGTCTGACCTGGCGCCTTCGCGAGCAAGCCCGCTCCCACAAGGTATCCGTGTAGCGCTGACAATCGTTGCAGATTTCACCATTGCCCCGCCCCAAGGCATACTTGCCCCCCTCCGCATTCCAGAACACTGAACCGCCCCCATGCGTATCCACGTCAGCTTCATCGACCGCGTCGGCATCACCCAGGAAGTCCTGGCTATCCTCGGTGGGCGCAATCTCAATCTGGATGCGGTGGAGATGATTCCGCCCAACGTCTACATCGATGCACCGACCTTGAGCCCGCAAGTGCTCGAAGAGCTCAAAGATGCGTTGTTCCGGGTGCGCGGCGTGGAGGCCGTGGTGGTGGTCGACATCCTCCCCGGCCAGCGGCGGCACTTGCAGCTTGATGCACTGCTCGCGGCGATGACCGATCCGGTACTGGCCCTCGATAGCGCCGGCAAGGTGCTGCTGGCCAACCCGGCACTGATCGCGCTGTACGGGCGTGAACCGGCGGGGGAAAGTGTCTCGGAACTGTTCAACGATCCCGGCCTGTTGGAAACCCTGCTCGAGCAAGGCTTCCGCCTGCCGCTGCGCGAGATCACCGTCAATGGCCAGACCCTGCTGCTGGACGCCACGCCGATCACCGACGCCGGTGCGCTGCTGACCCTGTATCAGCCAAACCGTATCGGCGAACAGCTCTCGGCGTTGCACCATGACCATGCCGAAGGTTTCGATGCACTGCTCGGCGAATCCCCCGCAATCCGCACACTGAAGGCCCGCGCGCAACGAGTCGCAGCCCTCGACGCACCGCTGCTGATTCAAGGCGAAACCGGCACCGGTAAAGAACTGGTGGCCCGCGCTTGCCACGCGATCAGTGCGCGGCACAGTGCGCCGTTTCTCGCCTTGAACTGCGCGGCCCTGCCGGAGAACCTCGCCGAGAGCGAACTGTTCGGCTACGCCCCCGGTGCCTTTACCGGCGCGCAACGTGGCGGCAAACCGGGGCTGATGGAACTGGCCAACCAGGGCACGGTATTTCTCGACGAGATCGGCGAGATGTCGCCGTACTTGCAAGCCAAACTGCTGCGCTTTTTGAACGACGGTAGCTTCCGTCGAGTGGGCGGCGATCGTGAAGTGAAGGTCAACGTGCGGATCCTCAGCGCGACCCACCGCGACCTGGAAAAAATGGTCAGCGAAGGCCTGTTCCGCGAAGACCTGTTCTACCGTCTCAACGTGCTCAACGTCGAAGTGCCGCCGCTGCGTGAGCGCGGTCAGGACATTCTGCTGCTGGCGCGTTACTTCATGCAGCAGGCCTGTGCGCAGATTCAGCGTCCGGTGTGTCGCCTGGCACCGGGGACTTATCCAGCGCTGCTCGGCAACCGCTGGCCGGGCAACGTGCGCCAGTTGCAGAACGTGATCTTCCGCGCCGCGGCGATCTGCGAAAGCAGCCTGGTCGATATCGGTGATCTCGACATCGCCGGCACCTCGGTGGCGCGGCAGACCGACAGCGACGTCGACAGCCTCGAACAGGCCGTCGAGTCCTTCGAAAAATCGCTGCTGGAAAAACTCTACGTCAGCTACCCCTCGACCCGCCAACTGGCCAGCCGCCTGCAGACCTCGCACACGGCAATCGCCCATCGATTGCGCAAATACGGCATTCCGGGCAAGTCTTAAACTCACCGTAAATTCTCCTGTGGGAGCTGGCTTGCCAGCGATGACGTCGGCACATGCACCAATGGTGGTGACTGATCCACCGCTATCGCTGGCAAGCCAGCTCCCACAGAGTTATGTGGTGGATTCGAAATCCGTTCAAAACCGACCTCCATCTGTACTGAAAGCGCTACAGCGGAACGATATCGCTACACCCTCCTCCGATCACCGCTGCGCAAGGCTTTGATCCGCTTCAGCTTTTCTCCCCGCCCCAAGCTGTAGCGATTTCGCTACAGAAGCCCCACACCCATCACAACCAGAAACACATAACCATTTGATTTATATAGATAAATACAATCTGGCCGCGTTCTTGCTAAGTAACCGCTCATAAAACCAGGGCTTTCCCGCCCAAGCCTTCCACCGCGTCCACCAGACGAGTCTGGCCCCTTAGGAGTTTCCATGAGCGAGTTGCGTTTTACTGAAGATCACGAATGGCTGCGCACCGAAGCTGACGGCAGCGTTACTGTCGGCATCACCGCTTTCGCGCAGAACGCTTTGGGCGACGTGGTGTTCGTGCAACTGCCTGAGCTGCAGGCTTACGAAAAAGGCGCCGAAGCCGCCACCGTGGAATCGGTGAAAGCCGCCAGCGGCGTGTACATGCCGCTCGATGGTGAAGTTGTGGAAGTCAACCCGGCATTGGACGGCAGCCCGGAACTGGTCAACGAAGATCCGCTGGGCGAAGGCTGGTTCTTCCGTTTCCAGCCAAGCGACGCCGCCGCTGTCGGCAAACTGCTCGATCAAGACGCCTACGACCGCCTGATCAAAGCCCAAGCCGAAGCCTGAGGAGTAACGACATGACCCAAGTAAACCTCGGCACTGCCAACGAATTCATCGCCCGTCACATCGGCCCACGCGCCGGTGACGAGCAAGCCATGCTCAACAGCCTCGGCTTCGACTCGCTCGAAGCGCTGAGCGCCAGCGTCATCCCGGAAAGCATCAAGGGCACCAGCGTGCTCGGCCTGGACGACGGCCTGAGCGAAGCCGATGCACTGGCTATGATCAAATCGATCGCCGGCAAAAACCAACTGTTCAAGACCTACATCGGCCAGGGCTACTACAACTGCCACACGCCGTCGCCGATCCTGCGCAACCTGTTGGAAAACCCGGCCTGGTACACCGCTTACACCCCGTACCAGCCGGAAATTTCCCAGGGCCGTCTCGAAGCGCTGCTGAACTTCCAGACCCTGATCAGCGACCTCACCGGCCTGCCGATCGCCAACGCCTCGCTGCTCGACGAAGCCACCGCCGCTGCCGAAGCCATGACCTTCTGCAAACGCCTGAGCAAAAACAAGGGCAGCCACCAGTTCTTCGCCTCGATCCACAGCCACCCGCAAACCCTCGACGTGCTGCGCACCCGTGCCGAGCCGCTGGGCATTGACGTGGTGGTTGGCGATGAGCGTGAACTGAGCGACGTCACGCCGTTTTTCGGCGCGCTGCTGCAATACCCGGCGAGCAACGGTGATGTGTTCGACTACCGCGAACTGACCGAGCGCTTCCACGCCGCCAACGCGTTGGTGGCCGTGGCTGCCGATCTGCTGGCCCTGACTTTGCTGACCGCCCCGGGCGAGTTCGGCGCCGACGTCGCCATCGGTTCCGCGCAACGCTTCGGCGTGCCGCTGGGCTTCGGTGGCCCGCACGCGGCTTACTTCTCCACCAAGGATGCGTTCAAGCGTGACATGCCGGGCCGTCTGGTCGGTGTTTCGGTTGACCGTTTCGGCAAGCCGGCCCTGCGTCTGGCGATGCAGACCCGCGAGCAACACATCCGCCGCGAGAAGGCCACGTCGAACATCTGCACCGCGCAGGTGCTGTTGGCCAACATCGCCAGCATGTACGCCGTGTATCACGGCCCGAAAGGCCTGACCCAGATCGCCAACCGCGTGCATCACCTGACCGCGATTCTGGCCAAGGGCCTGAGCGCACTGGGCCAGACCGTCGAGCAGACAAGCTTCTTCGACACCCTGACCGTAGCCACCGGCGCACACACCGCCACGCTGCACGACAAGGCACACGCCGCGCAGATCAACCTGCGAGTCATCGATGCCCAGCGTCTGGGCCTGTCGGTGGACGAAACCACCACTCAGGCTGACATCGAAACCCTGTGGGGCCTGTTCGCCGACGGCAAGGCCCTGCCGGACTTCGCTGCGCTGGCCGCGTCGGTGCAAAGCACCATCCCGGCGGCGCTGGTACGTCAGTCGCCAATCCTCAGCCACCCGGTGTTCAACCGTTATCACTCGGAAACCGAGCTGATGCGCTACCTGCGCAAACTGGCGGACAAGGACCTGGCACTGGATCGCACCATGATCCCGTTGGGCTCGTGCACCATGAAACTCAACGCCGCGAGCGAAATGATCCCGGTGACCTGGGCCGAATTCGGCGCCCTGCACCCGTTCGCCCCGGCCGCACAAAGCGCCGGTTATCAGCAATTGACCGACGAACTGGAAGCGATGCTCTGCGCCGCCACCGGTTACGACGCGATCTCGCTGCAACCGAACGCCGGTTCGCAAGGTGAGTACGCAGGCCTGCTGGCGATTCGCGCTTACCACCAGAGCCGTGGCGACGAGCGCCGCGACATCTGCCTGATCCCGTCGTCGGCCCACGGCACCAACCCGGCCACCGCCAACATGGCCGGCATGCGCGTGGTGGTGACCGCGTGCGATGCGCGTGGCAACGTCGATATCGAAGACCTGCGCGCCAAAGCCATCGAGCACCGCGAACACCTCGCGGCGCTGATGATCACCTACCCGTCGACCCACGGCGTGTTCGAAGAAGGCATCCGCGAAATCTGCGGAATCATTCACGACAACGGCGGCCAGGTGTACATCGACGGCGCCAACATGAACGCGATGGTCGGCCTCTGCGCGCCAGGCAAGTTCGGCGGCGACGTGTCGCACCTGAACCTGCACAAAACCTTCTGTATTCCGCACGGCGGTGGCGGCCCGGGCGTCGGCCCGATTGGCGTCAAGTCGCACCTGACCCCGTTCCTGCCGGGTCACGGCCAGATGGCACGCAAGGAAGGCGCGGTCTGCGCAGCACCGTTCGGCAGCGCAAGCATTCTGCCGATCACCTGGATGTACATTCGCATGATGGGCGGCGCCGGTCTCAAGCGTGCTTCGCAACTGGCGATCCTCAATGCCAACTACATTTCCCGTCGCCTCGAAGAGCACTATCCAGTGCTGTACACCGGCAGCAACGGGCTGGTGGCGCACGAATGCATCCTCGATCTGCGTCCACTGAAAGACAGCAGCGGCATCAGCGTCGATGACGTCGCCAAGCGTCTGATCGACTTCGGCTTCCACGCCCCGACCATGTCGTTCCCGGTCGCCGGCACGCTGATGATCGAGCCGACCGAAAGCGAATCCAAGGAAGAACTGGACCGCTTCTGCGACGCCATGATCCGCATCCGCGAAGAAATCCGCGCAGTGGAAAACGGCACGCTGGACAAGGACGACAACCCACTGAAGAACGCACCACACACAGCGGCGGAGCTGGTTGGCGAGTGGACCCACCCGTACAGCCGCGAGCAAGCGGTGTATCCGGTGGCGTCGTTGGTCGAACGCAAATACTGGCCGCCGGTCGGTCGCGTCGACAACGTCTTCGGCGACCGCAACCTGGTCTGCGCCTGCCCGTCGATCGAAAGCTACGCTTAAGCGGATGAGGGGCAGGTCACCTGCCCCGATTTTCAGCAACACCATAGATCCCAATGTGGGAGCGGGCTTGCTCGCGAATGCGGTGTATCAATCGCCATCAATGTTGCCTGACACACCGCATTCGCGAGCAAGCCCGCTCCCACAGGGGATTTGTGTCCAGCCTCGAGCTTGCGCCAATTCCTATAACAAGAAACCGGAGAACCACTCATGTCGTTAAGCGTGTTCGACCTGTTCAAGATTGGCATCGGCCCTTCCAGCTCCCACACCGTCGGCCCGATGCGTGCCGCTGCGCGCTTCGCCGAAGGCCTGCGCCGCGATGACCTGCTGGCGGCCACCAGCACCATTAAAGTCGAGCTGTACGGCTCGCTCGGCGCCACCGGCAAGGGGCACGGCAGCGACAAAGCCGTGCTGCTTGGCCTTGAAGGTGAACACCCGGACACCGTCGATACCGAAACCGTCGCCGCACGCCTGCAGGATATTCGCGGCAATGGCCGGCTGAATCTGCTCGGAGAACACAGCATTGCGTTCAACGAGAAAGAACACCTGGCGATGATCCGCAAACCGTTGGCCTATCACCCCAACGGCATGATCTTTCGTGCCTTCGATGCTGCCGGTATTCAGATCCGCAGCCGCGAGTACTACTCGGTCGGTGGTGGTTTCGTCGTTGATGAAGATGCGGCCGGTGCCGACCGAATCGTCGAAGACGCGACACCGCTGACCTTCCCGTTCAAAAGTGCCAAGGACTTGCTCGGCCATTGCGCCACCTACGGTCTGTCGATCAGTCAGGTGATGCTGACCAATGAAAGCGCCTGGCGCCCGGAGGCGGAAACCCGCGCCGGTCTGCTGAAAATCTGGCAAGTGATGCAGGACTGCGTCGCCGCTGGCTGTCGCAACGAAGGCATTCTGCCGGGCGGGCTGAAGGTCAAACGCCGGGCGGCGGCATTGCATCGGCAACTGTGCAAGAACCCGGAATCAGCGCTGCGTGATCCGCTGTCGGTGCTGGACTGGGTCAACCTGTACGCCCTCGCCGTCAACGAAGAAAACGCCAACGGCGGCCGCGTGGTCACCGCGCCCACCAACGGCGCGGCGGGCATCATCCCCGCGGTGCTGCATTACTACATGCGCTTTATCCCGGGTGCGAACGATGACGGCGTGGTGCGCTTTCTGCTGACCGCCGCCGCGATCGGCATTCTGTACAAGGAAAACGCCTCGATCTCCGGCGCCGAAGTCGGCTGTCAGGGCGAGGTCGGCGTGGCTTGCTCGATGGCCGCCGGCGCGCTGTGTGAAGTGCTTGGCGGCAGCGTGCAGCAAGTCGAGAACGCGGCGGAAATCGGCATGGAACACAACCTCGGCCTGACCTGCGACCCGATTGGCGGGCTGGTGCAGGTGCCGTGCATCGAGCGCAATGCCATGGGCTCGGTGAAAGCGATCAACGCGGTGCGCATGGCCATGCGCGGCGACGGGCAACACTTCGTCTCCCTCGACAAAGTCATCCGCACCATGCGCCAGACCGGCGCCGACATGAAAAGCAAATACAAAGAGACCGCCCGCGGCGGTCTGGCAGTCAACATCATCGAATGCTGATTTATGTCCTCTCCTTTTGGTAGAGGACCGCACTTAGCCCCCTCTCCCTCCGGGAGAGGGCTGGGGTGAGGGGCTTTTGATCTTGATCTAAATCTAGCCCCATGCCCCCAAACTCAAACTTTCAAGGAGCCACGCATGTCCACCGAACAACTGTCGAAAACCCCGCTGCACGCTCTGCACATCGAACTCGGCGCCCGCATGGTGCCGTTCGCCGGCTACGACATGCCGGTGCAATACCCGCTGGGCGTGATGAAAGAACACCAGCACACCCGTGAACAGGCCGGGCTGTTCGATGTCTCGCACATGGGCCAGATCCGCCTGACCGGCGCCAATGCCGCCAAGGCTCTGGAAACCCTGGTGCCGGTGGATATCATCGACCTGCCGGTGGGCATGCAGCGCTACGCAATGTTCACCAACGACAACGGCGGCATCCTCGACGACCTGATGGTCGCCAATCTCGGTAACGACGAGCTGTTCCTGGTGGTCAACGCCGCGTGCAAGGATCAGGATCTGGCGCATCTGCAACAACACATTGGCGATCAGTGCACCATTACGGAGCTGTTCGAAGCGCGCGCGCTGCTGGCGTTGCAAGGCCCGGCTGCGGTCACCGTGCTGGCGCGTCTTGCGCCAGAGGTGGCGAAGATGACGTTCATGCAGTTCAATCGCGTGCAACTGCTGGACGTGGATTGCTTCGTCAGCCGTTCGGGCTACACCGGTGAAGACGGTTTCGAAATCTCGGTGCCCGCCGCCGATGCAGAAAAACTCGCCCGCGCCCTGCTGGCCGAACCGGAAGTTCAGGCCATCGGCCTCGGCGCCCGCGACTCGCTGCGCCTGGAAGCCGGCCTGTGCCTGTACGGGCACGACATGAACACCGAGACCACGCCGATCGAAGCCAGCCTGTTGTGGGCAATCTCCAAGCCACGTCGTGCCGACGGCGCACGGGCCGGTGGTTTCCCGGGGGCAGAGACAGTTTTTGCTCAGCAGCAGAATGGCGTCGCGCGCAAACGCGTCGGTCTGCTGCCACAGGAACGTACGCCGGTGCGTGAAGGCGCAGAAATCGTCAACGACGCGGGCGAAATCATCGGCAGCGTGTGCAGCGGCGGCTTCGGTCCGACCTTGGGCGGGCCGTTGGCAATGGGTTACCTCGACAGCGCTTATGTCACCCTGGATACGCCAGTCTGGGCCATCGTTCGTGGGAAAAAGGTGCAAATGCTTGTAAGCAAAATGCCATTTGTTCCACAACGCTACTATCGTGGTTGATTGACTGTTTCTATAAGTAACGCGATTGCGTTATGCGTGCACTAATGTGTAACGCAATCGCCACAAAAAAGTGCATTTTCTAACATTTGATTCGATTATGAACTTTACTTATAACGTTCGAAAACTTTTGAACAAGCTAATCGTCTAAGCCGCACTAGCAGACTGACTAACTGCCAGCAGGGACAGTAAAACCGGGGCCTTCGCGGGGCTTGTTTTTTCTCCCGTAGTTGGCGTAGAGTTTGTCCACTGTGTTTGCATGGGTCAGCTTGGAATCGTGACCTGGGCAGTAGCCTACAAGTTAGCTACATCCCGCTCGACGTCTTCTTACTCTCCTGCAACCAGCCCCAGTACTCTTTCATGAGAAAGAGGCTGTCATCAATTTATGCGTCAAAGGAAATAAGAAATGTCCCAACGTCAGAGCGGTACCGTCAAGTGGTTTAACGACGAGAAAGGTTTTGGTTTTATCACTCCAGAAAGCGGTCCGGATCTGTTCGTGCATTTCCGCGCTATTCAGGGCAACGGCTTCAAGAGCCTGAAAGAAGGCCAGAAAGTGACCTTCGTTGCTGTGCAAGGCCAGAAAGGCATGCAGGCTGATGAAGTACAAGCAGAAGGTTAATCTTCTGTAACGAAAAAGCCCCTGATATTGATATCAGGGGCTTTTTTGTGCGCGCGAATCCGTAAAATGGCGCTTCATTTTGCGTCCAGAGGCTGCCATGTCGAAGAACCTGCTCACTCCCCAGG
Organism: Pseudomonas sp. lyk4-TYG-107; assembly: GCF_030209055.1. NCBI lineage: Bacteria > Pseudomonadati > Pseudomonadota > Gammaproteobacteria > Pseudomonadales > Pseudomonadaceae > Pseudomonas > Pseudomonas sp. lyk4-TYG-107. The sequence goes on along the minus strand of NZ_JARVST010000007.1, from coordinate 129,358 downwards.
GCGACTTTCCTGCTGTTGGCCTCGGCCGGCGCCTGGCCGCGATGTTCTATGACTTCCTGTTGTGCACTGCCCTGCTGATCGTCACCGGATTCGTCTACAAGTTGATCCAGGCAGCGATCATCGGTGAAGAACGCCTGCGCGTGCTGACCGACGCCGGAAAAATGGATGGCGATCCGCTGTATTCCACGGTGTTACTGCTGGTGCTGTTCGCATTTTTCGCCAAGTTCTGGACCCACGGCGGGCAGACACTGGGCATGCAGGTATGGGGCATACGCGTACAGAACGTCGATGGCAGCGCGATCAGCCTGTGGCAGGCGCTGCTGCGCTTCATGGTGTCGATCGCTTCGTGGCTGTGTGTGGGGCTAGGCTTCCTCTGGTCGCTGTACGACAAGCAGAAGCGCACCTGGCACGACATCTACTCCGATACCCGCGTGGTGCGGATTCCGAAGAAGACCAAATAGTTTCCAGACACCGAATACCACTGTGGGAGCGAGCCTGCTCGCGAAAGCGTAGTATCAGCCGACATTTATATTTGCTGATTCACCGCCTTCGCGAGCAGGCTCGCTCCCACAGGTTTTGCGCTGTTTCTGAAGGACCTCAGGCGTTACCCGCCAGCTTCATCCGCGCCGCCTGGGTGAAATCCAGCATGCGCTTCAACGGACGGATCGCCTGCGGAATCAGCGCCGGATCGACAAAGATCTCGTTCGTCCCTTCCTTCAGGCTCTTGAGCGTGCGCTCAAGGGTGTTCATGGCCATCCACGGGCAATGTGCGCAACTGCGGCACGCGGCGCCGTTACCGGCGGTTGGCGCCTCGATGAAGACCTTGTCCGGGCACAGCTGCTGCATCTTGTAGAAGATGCCACGGTCGGTGGCGACGATCAGGGTCTTGTTCGGGAGGCTTTGCGCAGCAGCGATCAACTGACTGGTGGAACCGACGGCGTCTGCCAGTTCGATCACCGAGGTCGGCGACTCCGGATGCACCAGAATCGCGGCGTCCGGATACAGCGCCTTCATGTCTTCGAGCTGCTTGGACTTGAACTCTTCGTGGACGATGCAGGCACCGTCCCACAGCAGCATGTCAGCGCCGGTCTTGCGCTGGATGTAAGTGCCCAGGTGCTTGTCCGGGCCCCAGATGATGGTCTCGCCGTTGTCCATCAGGCTTTCGACGATCTCCAGTGCGCAGCTCGACGTTACCACCCAGTCAGCCCGGGCTTTGACCGCGGCCGAGGTGTTGGCGTACACCACCACCGTGCGCTCCGGGTGCTGATCGCAGAATGCCGAGAACTCGTCCACCGGGCAACCGAGGTCCAGCGAGCAGGTCGCGTCCAGGGTCGGCATCAGCACGCGTTTTTCCGGGTTGAGGATCTTCGCGGTCTCGCCCATGAACTTTACGCCGGCGACCACCACGGTCTTGGCCGGGTGAGCGTTGCCGAAGCGCGCCATTTCGAGGGAGTCGGACACACAGCCGCCGGTTTCTTCGGCCAGGGCCTGAATCACCGGATCGCAATAGAAGTGGGCCACCAGCACCGCGTCCTGAGCCTTGAGCTCGGCGGCGATGGCGGAACGGTAGTAGGCCTCTTCCTCGGCAGTCAGCGGTTTGGGCTGTTTGGCATCGAGGTGGGCTTGAACCAGAAGGCGTTCGGAAATCTGCGTCATGTTCGCAAGACCTGCAGGCGCTTTCGCGCGAAAGTCGAGTATACACCCGGCTCCGGACCACTTGAGGGTACCGCCGGGAGAGTGAGTATTATCAGGCACGGACAGCGTTGAAGCTGCGCAAGGCTACAGAATATCCCGTTGATACAAAAGATGATTCTGACCTGTGTCAGCACAGGCAACGATGAACAGAGCGGTGCCCGAATCGCAGGCAAAAAAAAACCCGGAAATCCTCACTTTCGTGGGCCTTCCGGATTTTCTAAACCGCCAAATATGGTGGGTCGTGTGGGATTCGAACCTACGACCAATTGGTTAAAAGCCAACTGCTCTACCAACTGAGCTAACGACCCGCTGTGTGGTGGCGCGTATAATACTGATTTTTAAGGACTATTCAACACCTTTTTGAAAAAAATAAAAAATAAGGTGTTGGATCGCTTACACCGGCCGCTGCGAAGCCTTCTGCACGCAGGCGGCAGCTGTCGCATTTGCCGCACGCGCGGCCTTCATCGTCCGCCTGATAGCAGGAAACGGTCAGGCCGTAATCCACGCCCAGCTTCACGCCCGCCTGGACGATCTGCGCCTTGCTCAGGTTCTGCAGCGGTGCCTGGATGCGGAAACCGTTGCCTTCCACGCCCGCCTTGGTCGCCAGATTGGCCATGCGCTCGAACGACTCGATGAACTCCGGACGGCAATCCGGGTAACCGGAATAGTCCACCGCGTTGACCCCGATAAAGATGTCACGCGCGCCAAGCACTTCAGCCCAGCCCAGCGCCAGTGACAGGAACACCGTGTTGCGCGCCGGCACGTAGGTCACCGGGATGCCCTCGCCCAGCTCTTCCGGGATATCGATGCTGGTGTCGGTCAGCGCGGAGCCGCCCATACCGTTCAGGTTCAGGCCGATCACTTTGTGCTCGACCACACCCAGATCGCGAGCGACGCGCGCTGCGGCATGCAGCTCCGCATGAGAGCGCTGGCCGTAATCGAAACTCATGGTGTAGCAGGCGTAGCCTTCAGCCCGGGCCATCGCGACCACAGTAGCCGAATCGAGGCCACCCGACAGCAGGATTACTGCACGTTTTTCGTGAGTGTTCAGTTGTTCAGTCATATCAGCGCCCTGGCTCGTCATTCCATAGATATTTATGCAGCTGCAATTGCAACCGCACCGGCAGGTTGTCTGCCACCACCCAGTCCGCCAGATCCCTGGCATTGAGGTCATGATGACTTGGGGAAAACAGCACTTCACCCGCACGTTGATCGAGACCGTACTGGATCAGTTTGGAAACCGCCCAGTCATAGTCGTCCCGCGAGCAGATGACAAACTTCACCTGATCGTTGGGCGTCAACAGTTCGATGTTTTCGTAGCGGTTGCGGTGCGCCTCCTTGGAGTCCGGCGTCTTCAAGTCGACTACGCGACTGACGCGCGAATCTACCGCCGAGATATCGAGTGCACCACTGGTTTCCAGTGACACTTCGTAACCGGCATCACACAATTGCTTGAGCAACGGGATGGCATTGGGCTGCGCCAGCGGTTCACCGCCGGTCACGCAGACGTAGCGCGGGCGAAACCCGGCCACTTGTTCGAGGATATCGTCGAGGGTGCGGATCGTACCGCCGCTGAACGCGTAGGCGCTGTCGCAGTATTGGCAACGCAATGGGCAACCGGTCAGGCGCACAAAAACCGTGGGCAGCCCGGCAGTCCGCGTTTCCCCCTGCAACGAGTAGAAAACTTCGGTAATTCTCAATGTGTCTTGCATAGTCGCCACGGGCGTAACAGCTAAACAGGCTGTCCGCCTCCGTCAGGCACTTCAGGCAACCCCGCCAACGCGTAGATCACCAGAAGCGTGTTTCAGAAAAAGGGCGTGAATTCTAACGAATAAACCCGCGACAAGCGCGGGTTTCTTCCAAACGGGTCAAACACACTTACATGCGTTGCAGATCGCGTTGGGCCAACTGAGCAGCGGAGGTCCCCGGGTATTGGGAAACCACCTGTTGCAAAATGCCTTTGACCTTGTCGGTGTGACCGAGGCGGCGCTCTACATCAGCCAGCTTGTACAGCGAATCCGGCACTTTGGCGTGCTTGGGATAAAGCTGCGACACCTTGGCGAAAGCCTGACCTGCACCTTGCAGATCGCCCTTGGCCAGGTTCACTTCGCCCAACCAGTACTGGGCATTGCCCGCGTATTGGCTGTTCGGGTATTTGCGCAGGAATGCCGAGAAAGCCTGGCTGGCCTTGTCGAAATCCTTGGCTTTGATCAGGTCGAAAGCGGCATCGTAATACAGCTTTTCCTTGGCCGGATCACCCGGTTCGCTACTTGCAGCAGGTGCCTGGGCGGCAGCAGCCCCGGCGCCAGCGGCAGCACCGGCAGCAGCACTTGCATCGCCACCGGCAGAAGAATTCTCAGGAGTCGCGGCAGGTGCAACACCGGATCCTATGCGCCGATCAAGATCCTGGTATCGCTCCAGGGATTCCTGTTTCATGCGCGCAACCTGATTCTGCAGTTCTTCGATCACACCTTGCTGGCGCGATATCTGATCCTGCATCTGTTGCAGTTGGTTGAACAGCATGCCCTGTGCCGAGGCAGGGGCCGAAGCCGCTCCCCCGGCATAGGCGCCGTTCGTACCGTAACCCGCAGGCGGATAACTGCTCCCGCTATTGTTATAACCGGAGTTGTCATCGACCACAGGAACCGCAGCCCACGCCGCAAGCGGCGCGAGGCTGAGAGCCAGAACAGTTACAGCACGACGGCACGTTCGCATATCGAATTACTTACGCAGTTCGACGCGACGGTTTTGAGCCCAGGACTGCTCGTCGTTGCCGGTAGCAACTGGACGCTCTTCGCCGTAGGAAACCAGTTCCAGCTGAGCTGGGGAAACACCTTGCAGTACCAGGTAGCGCTGAACGGCTTTCGCACGACGCTCGCCCAGTGCCATGTTGTACTCACGAGTACCACGTTCGTCGGTGTTGCCTTCCAGAACAACGCGAGCGCCGTTTGCTTTCAGGTCTTTGGCGTGAACGTCCAGAGCGCGCATGGCTTCTGGCTTCAGGTCCGAGCTGTCGTATTCGAAGTAGAAGGTGGTGATTGCGCGCAGAGCAGCTTCTTCGCTCAGGGAACCGTCAACGGCACCAGTGTTTGCGCCGTAACCAGCGTTTGGATCAACAGCGCCTTCACCGGCGTTGTCGCCGCCTTTGGACGAGCAACCTACAGCTACAGCCATGGCCAGAGCCAGCGCAGCAAATTTACCAAACTTCAGCATTTCCATCGTGAAACTCCTAATGAACCCCAGTGTGTTAAGTAAAACGTAAAGCGCCGCGTCAGTTCAGGTAAGGGGACCAGGACGGTTCTCTGACTTCGCCTTGTGCGGTAGGAAGCGGGAGCCTCACGCGTCCATTAATGGACACGAGCATCAAGACTCCCCGGCCCTGCTGGCGGGTGGCGTAGATTACCATGGTGCCGTTGGGCGCAACAGTAGGTGACTCGTCCAGAGTGCTATCAGTGAGGATCTTTACACTACCTCGCTGCAAATCCTGGGCCGCCACCTTGAAATTGGTGAAACCATCCTGGCGATGAATCATCACCAGCGTCTTTTCATCAGCCGAAAGCTTCGGGTTGGCGTTGTAGTTGCCAATGAAGGTCACACGCTCGGCACCACCGCCGCTGGCGCTGGTTTTGTAGATCTGCGGCTTGCCGCCACGGTCCGAGGTGAAGTAGATGGTCGAACCATCCTTGCCCCAGTACGGTTCGGTGTTGATGCCAGGACCTGCCGTCACACGAGTGATCTGACGCGAACCCAGGTTCATCACATAGATGTCCGGGTTGCCGTCTTTCGACAGTACGAAAGCCAGGCGATTGCCATCCGGCGACCAGGCTGGAGCGCCGTTCAGGCCTTCGAAGTTGGTGATCTGCTCACGGCGACCGGTGTCGATGTTCTGCATGAAGATCCGTGGACGCTTCTGCTCGAACGACACGTAGGCGATGCGCTTGCCATCCGGGGCGAAACGCGGCGACAGGATCGGCTCGCGCGATTGCAGCAGAGTCACGGCACGGGCACCGTCGTAGTCCGAACGCTGCAGGGTGTAGCGAGTGTTCTTCTCGGAGAAACGCTCGGCTGTCACGTACAGCAGACGGGTCGAAAACGCACCTTTGATACCGGTGAGTTTTTCGAACGACTGGTCAGAGATGAAGTGCGCCATGTCACGCAGTTGCTCGGTGGTACCGGAAACACTGCCGTCAGCCACTTTCTGCTCGGTGGCCACGTTGAACAGTGCCCATTGCACCTGCAGACGACCGCCCGCAGGAGCAATGCTGCCGACCATCATGTATTGAGCACCCACCGCCTTCCAGTCACGGAAGATGATTTCGCTCGGCTGGCTTGGCTGGCTGATCATGTTTTGCTTTGGAATCGGCGAGTAGTAGCCCGAGTTCCGCAAATCGTTACCAATGATTTCAGCCATATCGTCCGGCAGCACCGCACCGCCCTGCATACCGAACGGTACGACGGCGATCGGGGTGGCCCGATCGCTGCCGCTGGTGACCAGAATGTTCTTTTCATCAGCCATCGCGATCCCTGCCATGCAGCAGATCACGACCAGCATTCCTCGAAGAAGGTTTCTCACAAGGCTAGATCCTCAGGTGTGAATGTCATCTTGAATGAACGATACGGAGCGAAATCGCTCGGCTTCATTCCCTGCATTTCTGTCAAACGTCCAATATTCTTCACTGCCGCAACTGCCGACGCATCGAACGGACCATCGCCACTGGACTTGGCCACGCTGACCGAAGTCACCGTACCGTCCGGCAACATGCCAATTTGCAGCACGACCGTCATGCCTTTGCGTGCCGAAGGCGGACGCGCCCAACCTTCCGCTGCTCGCGCACGAATCAGGTCATCGAAACTGCCCGCGACTTCGTCACCCTGTTCATCGGCCAAGGCCTGCTGACGCTGTGGCGTGTCGGAAAGCAAATCTGCCAGGGCCTGAGCCTTTTTCTCTTCAGCGGATTTACGTGCCGCTTCCTGCGATTTCTTCTTCGCAGCATCGGCAGCAGCTTTCTTCTTCGCTTCGTCGGCGACTTTCTTCTTCGCCTCTTCAGCTTCAGCTTTTTTCTTGGCGTCTTCGGCGGCTTTCTTCTTCGCGTCTTCGACGATCTTCTTCTTGGCTTCTTCAGCGGCCGCTTTCTTGGCCTCTTCTTCAGCCGCCTTCTTGGCTTCTTCTTCGGCTTTCTTCTTGGCTATATCAGCCAATTGTTTCTCTTCTGCCTTCTTGGCCTCGGCTTTCTTCGCATCGTCGGCTTTCTTGGCTTCATCAGCCTTTTTCGCCTCGTCCGCTTTCTTCGCCTCGTCGGCCTTCTTGGCTTCCTCGGCCTTTTGAGCCGCTTCTTCTTTCTTTTGTTCCGCAGCCTTCACCGCTTCCTGCTCGACCTTTTTCTGTTCCATCTGCTCGACTTCGGTCTGGCGCGCGGCGGATTTCTTCGCCTCACCCGCAATCTTCTGATTGGTCTGGGTGGTTGCCTGACTTTTCGATTTCAGCTGGTACAGGGTCGCCTGGACAATCGGCTTGGCCGGCGGCAACTCGGGTGTGAAGGCGAAACTGACGAACAGCATGCCGAACACCAGCACGTGCAGGACAATCGCCAGAACACTAGGCCAGAAGTAGCTTTCCGAGGCGGACGGCTCTCGCTGTTGCTGCATCAGGGGGCCTCGGTAATCAAACCAACATTACCGACCCCGGCTTTCTGCAACCCGCCCATGGCACCCATCACGGCGCCGTAGTCGACCGACTTGTCGCCTCGGATAAAGACCTGGGTACGCTTGCCGCCTTCAGTGCCGGCGCGAATGATCTTGGTCACCGCGTCAGTCATCTGCGGCAGGGTCATTGCCCTGTCCTGCTGCTTTTCGGTATCGACTTCGCTGCCAAGGTTCCAGTAGTAGGTCTTGTCAGCCTTGATCGAAATGGTCAGCACCTGAGTGTTATTGTCCTGCGGCAAGGCTTCGCTGGAAACCTTGGGCAGATCCACTTTCACGCCCTGATTGAGCATCGGCGCGGTCACCATGAAGATAACCAGCAGCACCAGCATCACGTCGATGTATGGCACCACGTTCATCTCGGCGACCGGCTTGCGCTTGTTTCGGGCTCGAGCGATTAAAGCCATCGGGAAATACCTGCTTATTCTTCGCTGGTGTGCACTTTGCGGTGCAGGATCGCCTGGAACTCATCGGCGAAGGTGTAGTAGCGGCTCAGCAAGGTTTCGCTGCGGGCAGAGAAACGGTTGTAAGCGATAACGGCCGGGATCGCGGCGAACAGGCCGATCGCGGTGGCGATCAGGGCTTCGGCGATACCCGGGGCCACGGTGGCCAGGGTCGCCTGCTGGGCGCTGGCCAGACCGCGGAAGGAGTTCATGATGCCCCACACGGTACCGAACAGACCGATGTACGGGCTGACCGAACCAACGGTGGCGAGGAACGGCAGGCTCTGCTCCAGCTTCTCTTCCTCACGGGAGATGGCAACGCGCATGGCCCGCGCCACACCTTCCATCACCGCTTCCGGGTCAACCCCTGGCTGCTGACGCAGACGGGAGAATTCCTTGAAACCGGCACGGAAGATCTGCTCCACACCCGAATCCGGATCCGGGTTGCTGCCGGCCTGACGGTACAGCTTGGACAGATCGATACCCGACCAGAAGCGCTCTTCGAAGCTCTCCAGGGCGCGTCGACCGGCACGCAGCAGATTGCTGCGTTGAAAGATCATGATCCATGAGGTCACCGATGCGGCCACCAGGGTCAACATTACCAACTGCACCACGATGCTGGCATTGCTGACCAGGCTCCACATGGAGGAATGGTCGACGACGTTAGCTTCCACGCTTTATCTCCTGCTTTGAGTGTGTACCCGTGCCGCCCGCGTCGGCAAAGGCCGCACGCAAGGATTCGGGCATGGCCCGGGGTTTCAAACTGTCGGTGCGCACGCAGGCCACCAGAAACTGCCCTTCACAGAGCAGCACATTATCCGTGGCCCGCCTGACCTGCTGTTTAAAGCGCAGGCTGGCACGGTTCAATTCGATTACATCAGCGCTTACCAGCAGTTCGTCGTCCAGTCGCGCCGGCGCGTGGTAGCGCGCTTCGCTGGAATGCACGACAAACAACAGGTCCTCCCCGGCCAGTTCCGACTGGGCAAAGCCCAGCGTCCGGAGCCGCTCGGTTCGAGCCCGTTCCATAAACTTGAGGTAATTAACGTAATACACGATGCCGCCCGCATCGGTGTCCTCGTAATAAACGCGACAACGATGTGCGAACGGCTCAAGCCCGTTTTGCGCGCGCATACTCTAGTGCTTACTCCTCGGGTTGCCAATCCGGCCAGGCAACTGTTTTTTCAGTGTTTAAGGCTTTACCGCAAAAGTACCGTCCTGTGACAGTACAAACGCTGAATAAATCGCCAAAAAATGTGTATCAATCGTCCACGGCATCGAGAAACTCGTCTGCCACGGGCATTTCACCCATTCGTGACGGAATGTTTAAACCGAAATGCAGGTACGCATGCCGTGTCACCACCCTGCCCCGTGGCGTACGCATGATGTAACCCTGCTGAATCAGGTACGGCTCCAGCACGTCTTCGATGGTATGGCGTTCCTCACTGATGGCAGCCGCCAGACTGTCGATCCCCACCGGGCCGCCATCGAACTTCTCGATCATGGTCAGCAGCAGGCGCCGGTCCTGATGGTCGAAACCGTGTTCATCGACGTCCAGCAGGTTCAACGCCAGATCGGCCACCGACTTGGTGATATGGCCCTTGGCGCGCACTTCGGCAAAATCGCGCACCCGACGCAGCAGACGATTGGCGATTCGCGGCGTACCACGGGCACGACGAGCGATTTCGAAAGAACCCTCCGGATCCAGCGGCAGACCGAGAATCGCCGCCGACCGACTGACAATCGTCGCCAGATCCGCTGTGCTGTAGAACTCAAGACGCTGGACGATACCGAAGCGGTCACGCAATGGGTTGGTCAGCATGCCGGCACGGGTCGTGGCGCCAACGAGAGTGAACGGTGGCAGATCAAGCTTGATCGAGCGCGCCGCCGGCCCTTCGCCGATCATAATGTCGAGCTGGAAATCTTCCATCGCCGGGTACAGCACTTCTTCAACGATGGGCGACAGACGATGGATTTCGTCGATGAACAACACGTCGTGCGGCTCAAGGTTGGTCAGCAACGCTGCCAGATCCCCCGGACGCTCAAGCACCGGACCGGACGTGCTCTTGATCGACACGCCCATTTCCTGGGCAATGATGTTGGCCAGCGTGGTTTTACCCAGACCCGGCGGGCCGAAGATCAGCGTGTGATCCAGCGATTCACTGCGCCCCCGCGCCGCCTGGATGAACAGTTCCATCTGCTCGCGCACGGTCGGCTGGCCAATATAGTCGGCCAGACTGACCGGGCGAATGGCCCGATCCTGGACTTCTTCGCGCTCGCGCGGGCTGTGCGCGGCGGCGATCAGACGATCAGCTTCAATCACTTAAATCATTCCCTTCAGGGCGCGGCGGATCAGGTCTTCACTGCTCAAATTCTTGTCCTTGATGGCGGTAATCGCCTTGCTCGCTTCCTGCGGCTTGTAGCCCAGGGAAATCAGCGCGCTGACCGCATCGTTTTCAGCGGTGTTGACCGGCGCCGGGCCGTCCGGCTGATTCGGCACCAGGGCGAACATGGCCGGCGAGGTTTCCCAGGCCTTGAAGCGATCCTTCAGTTCAACCAGCAGGCGCTCAGCGGTTTTCTTGCCGACCCCCGGGACCTTGGTCAGCGCCGAGGTGTCCTGGGATTGCACGCAGCGAATCAGTTCATCGACTTCCAGGCTCGACATCAAGGCCAGGGCCAGTTTCGGCCCGACACCATTGAGACGGATCAACTCGCGAAAAAAGTCTCGCTCACGCTTGCCGGCAAAGCCATAGAGTAACTGCGCGTCTTCGCGTACGACCAAATGGGTGTGCAGCGTCAGCGGTTCACCGACCGACGGCAAGCGATAAAGGGTGGTCATGGGCACTTCCAGCTCATACCCGAGGCCGTTTACATCCAGAATCAGGTGCGGCGGCTGTTTCTCAGCCAGGGTGCCGCGCAAGCGTCCAATCACGTTTCAGATCCTTGAGCGTTGGCCAGCCGGGGGCTGGCGACAGATGGAAGGCGGGAATCGGGCCGACGACCCAGGCGCGAAATCCGCATTCCGCAAAAATGATTGCTGATGCTATCAGAGACGCAGGCGCCCGCCACGACTGCGTGCGGTTCCCAGGCCATGCGGCAGCAGGCTGGAACGGGTGTGCGCGTGACAAATCGCGATGGCCAGGGCATCCGAGGCATCGATCTGCGGTTTGCTGGTCAGCTTGAGCATGTGCATGACCATCATCTGCACCTGTTCTTTATTGGCGGCGCCGGTGCCGACCACGGCTTGCTTGACCTGGGTGGCGGTGTATTCGGCAATCTCCAGGCACTCTTCAGCGCCAGCCACAATGGCGGCGCCGCGAGCCTGGCCGAGCTTGAGGGCCGAGTCGGCGTTTTTCGCCATGAACACTTTTTCGATGCCCATGGTCACCGGGCCATAGGTCTGAATGATTTCACGCACGCCGCGATAAACGATCTGCAGCCGCTCATGCAACTCACCGGCGCCGGTACGAATGCAGCCCGAGGCCACATAGATGCAGCCGCCGCGGCCGGTATCGCGAACAATCCCGTAACCGGTGATGCGCGAGCCGGGGTCGATACCCAGAATTAAAGTCATAACGCCTGCGGAGTCGGTAAAAACAAGAAATTCAAAACAGCGAATATCCAATGTGGGAGCGGGCTTGCTCGCGAAGGTGGTGTGTCATTCAGCATTGATGCTTGCTGATACGCCGCCTTCGCGAGCAAGCCCGCTCCCACATTGAAGCCTAGTCGCTCTTAACCGAGCTGAGCGGCCACGTCTTCCGGAATGTCCGCGTTGGAGTAGACGTTCTGCACGTCATCCAGATCCTCGAGCATGTCGATCAGCTTGAGCACCTTCTCCGCGCCTTCCAGATCCAGTTCGGCACTGGTGGTCGGCTGCATGACGATTTCTGCGTCGTCACCCTTGAACCCGGCCGCTTCCAACGCGTTACGCACCGCATAGAAGCTGGTGAACGAGGTGAACACATCGATCGAGCCGTCTTCATGGCTGACCACGTCGTCGGCATCGGCTTCCAGCGCCGCCTCGGTCAGGGCGTCTTCGTCGACGCCCGGGGCGAAGCTGATCTGCCCTTTGCGTTCGAACAGGTACGCAACCGAACCGTCGGTACCGAGGTTGCCGCCACATTTGCTGAACGCATGGCGCACGGCAGCTGCGGTACGGTTGCGGTTGTCGGTCATGCACTCGACCATCACCGCCACGCCGCCCGGGCCGTAACCTTCATAGGTCAGCTCTTCAACGTTGTCCGCTTCGGTCGCACCGGCGCCACGCGCAACGGCGCGGTCGATGATGTCGCGGCTCATGTTCGCACCGAGGGCCTTGTCCAGGGCCAGGCGCAGACGCGGGTTGGAACCCGGATCGCCGCCGCCCTGACGGGCCGCAACGGTCAGTTCACGGATCCACTTGGTGAAGATCTTGCCTCTCTTGGCATCCTGACGTTCTTTGCGGTGCTTGATGTTCGCCCACTTGGAATGACCTGCCATAACTCGCTCCGAATTCTCTTGAAACGTTGCCCGCCCTGCTCATGCAGCAGCCAGCAAACAAAAAATCTCGACCTGCTCTCTATAGAAAGAAAAAAGGCGCATCCGAAGATGCGCCTTCAGGCCCGTCTTACTCAGCCTTTGGCGTTTCGCGCAAACGAATGTGCAGCTCGCGCAGCGCCTTGGCATCCACCACACCCGGCGCTTGCGTCATGACGTCCGCAGCACTCTGGGTTTTCGGGAAAGCAATCACTTCACGGATCGACTGGGCGCCGGTCATCAGCATCACCAGACGGTCCAGACCGAAGGCCAGACCACCGTGCGGCGGTGCACCGTACTTCAGCGCGTCGAGCAGGAAGCCGAACTTCTCTTCCTGTTCCGCTTCATTGATACCCAGCAGGCGGAACACCGCTTGTTGCATTTCCTTGCGATGGATACGGATCGAACCGCCACCCAGCTCGGTACCGTTCAGCACCATGTCGTAGGCGCGGGACAGGGCGCCGGCCGGATTGGCTTCCAGCTCTTCAGGGGAGCACTTCGGTGCGGTGAACGGGTGGTGCAGCGCCGAGAAGCTGCCGTCGTCGTTCTCTTCGAACATCGGGAAGTCGACGACCCACATTGGCGCCCACTTGCAGGTCAGCAGGTCGAGGTCGTGGCCCAGCTTGATACGCAGCGCGCCCAGGGCTTCGCTGACGATCTTGGCCTTGTCGGCGCCGAAGAACACGATGTCGCCGTCAACCGCGCCGACGCGATCGAGGATCACGTTGAGGTTGGCTTCAGGGATGTTTTTCACGATCGGCGATTGCAGACCTTCAACACCGGCAGCGCGCTCGTTGACCTTGATGTACGCCAGGCCCTTGGCACCGTAGATGCCGACGAACTTGGTGTAGTCGTCGATCTGCTTGCGCGGCATGCTCGCCCCGCCTGGAACGCGCAGTGCAGCGATACGGCATTTCGGATCATTGGCCGGGCCGCTGAACACCTTGAATTCGACTTCTTTGAGTTGATCGGCAACGTCGACCAGTTCCAGCGGGTTACGCAGGTCCGGCTTGTCGGAACCGTAACGACGCATGGCTTCTTCAAAGGTCATGTGCGGGAATTCGCCGAATTCCAGATCCAGCACTTCCTTGAACAGGTTGCGGATCATGCCTTCGGTCAGGCCCATGATGTCTTTTTCGTCGAGGAAGCTGGTCTCGATGTCGATCTGAGTGAACTCAGGTTGACGGTCGGCACGCAGGTCTTCGTCGCGGAAGCATTTGGCGATCTGGTAGTAACGGTCGAAACCGGCAACCATCAGCAGTTGCTTGAACAGCTGAGGCGATTGCGGCAGCGCGAAGAACGAACCGGCGTGAGTACGGCTCGGCACCAGGTAGTCGCGGGCGCCTTCCGGGGTAGCACGGGTCAGAATCGGCGTTTCCACGTCGAGGAAGCCGTTCTCGTCGAGGAAGCGACGGATGCTGGTGGTCATGCGCGAACGCAGACGCAGCTTCTCGGCCATTTCCGGACGACGCAGGTCCAGGAAGCGGTAGCGCAGGCGGGTTTCTTCGCCGACGTCGGAGTATTCGTTGAGCGGGAACGGCGGGGTTTCCGACTCGTTCAGCACTTCCAGCTCGTAGCCCAACACTTCGATCATGCCCGACGCCATGTTGGCGTTGGTCGCACCGGCCGGACGCAGACGCACCTTACCGGTGATTTTCACGACGTATTCGCTGCGCACGCGATCGGCGGCGGCGAAGCTCTCGGCGCGATCCGGATCGAACACCACCTGAGCCAGACCATCACGATCACGGATATCGAGGAAAATCACCCCGCCGTGGTCGCGACGACGGTGAACCCATCCGCAAAGGGTAATTTCCTGGCCTTCCAGGCTTTCGTTCAGTTGGCCGCAATAATGGCTGCGCATCATGGTAGTGGTTTCGCTTCTCGTAATTCGAAATTCGGTGGAGATCCCGTCGCACTCAAGCACTGCGAAATCTCACGCGTGTCGTTCGACCTGGGCCTGAACCCTAGTCAGATTTGTCGCCACCGGCCAGATTCTTCTTGGCTCCGGTCTTGAAATCGGTTTCGTACCAACCGCTGCCGCTGAGGCGAAAACCCGGCATGGACAGCTGTTTCTTGAGCTCTGGCGCCTGACAGGCAGGGCAGTCGACCAGCGGTGCCTCGCTGATCTTTTGAATGGCTTCCAACTGATGACCACAGGAAGCACATTGATAATCGTACATCGGCATGGGGGTGTCTCGGCGATCAGATTGCCACCGCGCGCAGGGCTTTGCGGCGAAAGAGCGGGATTATATCCATTAAATGCGGGCTGTGCAGCCGTAAGACTGCACAGCCCGCCACGTCATTTCAAGTATTGCCCGTTCAGGGCATGAAGGCCGCCGGAGTATCGCGCAGGCCATTCATCACGCACACCACCCGTACCAGACCACTGAAGTTTTTCACCCCGCCGTGGCGCAGGTGCACTTCGCGGTCCACATGTGACAGCAGCGTGCTGACCGAACAGCCGTTGTGCCCGGCCATGTCACCAAGAATGTTCCAGTAAACCTGCTCGAGCCTCAAGCAAGTGGCAAAGCCGTTCAAACGCACTGATCTGGCCAGCGGCCGGATCAGCTCAAAATCGAAATCGCTGACAAACGGATCGACCTTCATTTCCCGTTGCGAACCGACATGCTCGCATCGCCTGTCTCCACCTACCATATCGCTGACACTCCTTTGTCATCGCTGCTTTTATAAAGACAACATCCTGTGCCTTCATAAAAACGCAGACGCAAAGTCAGCGCCAGATGACTAGTTGCCCAGCAGCGTAGGATAAGCCGACATGTTCAGTAAGATTTGAAACAGTATGCGGACATCCACACCTGCGGACGTCCGCGCACCGAACTATCAGGCCTCGAGCAACGCGCGCAACATCCACGCGGTCTTCTCATGCACCTGCATGCGCTGGGTCAGCAAGTCGGCCGTCGGCTCGTCACTGACCTTGTCCAACAGCGGGAAGATGCCGCGAGCGGTGCGAGTGACCGCTTCCTGGCCATCGACCAACTGCTTGATCATGTCCTCGGCACTTGGCACCCCGACTTCTTCTTTAATAGAGGAGAGACGCGCGTAAGTCGCGTAGGCACCCGGCGCAGGAAAACCCAGAGCGCGGATACGCTCGGCGATCAGATCCACCGCCAGCGCCAGCTCGTTGTATTGCTCTTCGAACATCAGATGCAGGGTCCTGAACATGGGACCGGTGACGTTCCAGTGGAAGTTATGGGTTTTCAGATACAGCACGTAGGTGTCCGACAGCAGCCGCGACAGCCCCTCGACGATGGACTTGCGATCTTCTTCACTGATACCGATATCGATTGCCATGTTTACCCCCTAAGGCGATTGAATTCATCCAACAGGTGCAGACCCACTCTAGCAAGGCAGCCGCCACCTCGCAGCCGACAATCTTCACTCGCCATGCGACAAATCGACCGGGCACGTGCCGCTGGCCGGGGTAATTTGAGTAGCTGCAGGCTTTGCTGTTAAATAGGCAGTGTGTCGCTACGCCCCATTTTTCGGGGGTGTCGCGCATAGGCTGATGCCGGGCACGTGTCCAACGCCTCTTTATTTTTCCGAAGCGAACCGTGCGCCTTCAGCTCTTCCTTGTGAGCCGTCATAACGTGAGCCAATCAAAATGTTGAAAATCGTCCACCTGCTAATGGGCGCAGCGGCCTTGCTGCTGTCGTTCATACCTAGCTTGAAATCCGAAGCCGTTCCTTACCTGCAACAACCCGATGCACTTTACCTGGCCTTTTTCGGCCTGCTGAATCTGGTCATCGCTCCAGTGATTCCTTACTGGAACAAAGGCCCGCGCCAGCATCTGCAAAATCTGGTCAGCGCTCTTCTCGTGCTGACTGTCGTCCTGCAAACCCTGACCCTGATCGCACCGATGCCTGTCATCGCCGGTCAACCGGCCGTGCTGTTCAGCCTGGTGATCGCTCTGGTTGCCGTGGTTGTGCATCTGGCGGTGAGCTTCTACAAATCTTCACCGACTGCCGCACCTGTCAGCTATGACATGAGCAACCGCGATACCGGTACCGTCAAGTGGTTCAACACGTCCAAAGGCTTCGGCTTTATCTCCCGGGATTCCGGCGATGATATTTTCGTGCACTTTCGTGCAATCCGTGGCGAAGGCCACCGCGTACTGGTCGAAGGCCAGCGCGTTGAGTTCTCGGTGATGAACCGGGATAAAGGCCTGCAAGCCGAGGACGTGATCGCCGCCCTGCCGCGTCGCTGATCCAAGGCAATAAAAAACCGCGAACAGCCAGGCTGCTCGCGGTTTTTTTACGCCTGCATAAAGGTGTTGGCATCAGTAATGCGGTGGTGGCGCCTCTTCCTCGAAAGAATCGAACTGCCCGACCATCTCCTCCTGACGCTTGAGCAACGCCGCCATTTGCAACTGCAGGCGCTCGATCACCCGCTGCTGCGCCACCAGTTCGTCGTTCAACGCCTGAATGGTGTCATCCTGAAAAGCCAGACGGCTTTCCAGATCGGTGACGCGTTCTTCAAGGTTCATGGTTCAACCCTCCAGAAACGTGAAGTGTTCGGTCAGCACCAGACGCAACCGCTCACGAATGCTCGCGACCTGCTCGGCGCTGTAGGGTTTGGCCGGGTGTTTGCCCCAGACCGGCGCCGGCCATGCCGCGTCGTCACGCTTGCGCACGATCACATGCATATGCAACTGGCTGACAACGTTGCCCAGCGTCGCGACGTTCAGCTTGTCGGCATCGAACAAGTCCTTGAGCAACTCGGCCAGCGCCGTGGTTTCCTGCCACAACTGCTGCTGGTCGGCGACATCCAACTGAAACAACTCGCTGATATCGTCGCGACGAGGCACCAGGATGAACCACGGGTAATTGGCATCGTTGGACAGCAGCAGCCGGCAGAGCGGGAAATCGCCGATGGTCAGGGTGTCCTGTTGAAGTCGTGAATCTAAAGCAAACACTGCGTGCACTCCCGGCTGATCTACACAATTCAGCTTAGCGGCCATCCAGACAGGCATGACGCCAAGCGACAGGCAGGCAGCATACCTGCGAATGCGCCGGGCTTCACGATGAGCGTGCCAGGACAGACATTGCTCAACGCTCCTGCATGCGACATTTTCGGGCGGCACGCACCATGACGGAACCGACTGCGCGGTGCAGCACAATGAAATGACCAGAAAAGCCCAAAGCGTTCATCCCCTGCTCCCGCTCAAACTGTATGAATCCGGAACAACTGGAAAAATTTTTGCACCAAAACCGCACAGCGCGTCTACGCTCAGTGCGTCGGGCATCCGCCGAATACTCACCGGCGGGGTGAACCGGTAACGTTTTTCGTTGTCGCGCGCACGAACCTGCTCGACAACACCAAGCGAGGGATGGCGTCAAGCCCTGATAAAGAAGGGCTTGAGGCCCAGTATTTATGAGGTTTTTACAGCGAGTGACGAGTGTTCAGAAAAATAACCGCATAGAGAAAGCGGTTTGTGCACGCTTGTTGCATTCGTACCCATATGGACTATAAGCGCACCACGGGAAGTGGGAGCCTTAGGCCCAACAAAAACAGTGGCAGGGTTGCCCGATGGAGATTCAAGTGTTTTGCCAGGGACTCTTTTTTAGCGATGCAAAAGGCTAGAAAAACAGCGAGAAAGTTGTCGATCCGATTGCATCGGTACTGTGAATTTGCGACATCTACAAAGCCATCTGCGACAGCGTCGTAAAGAAGGTGAAAGGTTGGATTAGCAAGTATCGCCAACAATGTCGGCGTGATATAAGTTTGCGCCGACACAAAAAGAAAGAGCCGCCCAGATAATAAAACAGGTGGGACGGCAGTACTCTTCTAAAAACCAAAGGAGCAAATCACGATGCGCGTGATGAAGTGGAGCATGATCGCCCTGGCTGTTGCAGCAGGCACCTCGCAGTTCGCAATGGCATCTTCGCAGGATGACGCCAAAGGGTTCCTGGAAGACCAGAGTCTGAATCTGAAAACCCGTATGGAATACATGAACCGCGACTTCCGTAATGGTGCCGGTAACATCCAGACAGGTCCAACGACATACAAGAGCGGTTATCGCCAGGACACCGGGATCAGCCAACTGCTGACCTACGAATCGGGCTTCACTCAAGGCACCATCGGTTTTGGTCTCGACGCGATGGCCATGGGTACCGTGAAGCTGGATGGTGGTGAGGGTCGTTCGGGCAACGGTCTGTTTGCCCGTGATAGCGATAATGAACCAGAAAAATCGCAGGGCAAAACCGGCGCAGCGGTGAAGTTCCGCCTCTCCGACACTACTCTGAAGTACGGCCGTCAATTCGTTGCCAGCCCAGTGTTCGCTACCGACGACAGCCGTTTGCTGCCTGAAGTTGCCGAGGGTACCTTGATCACCAGCAAAGAGATCAAAGGTCTGGAACTGACCGCTGGTCGCTTTACCGCGCTGAGCTCGCAAACCGGGATGGGCAAGGACAGCATCAACGGCAAGCACACTCCAGGCTTGACCAGCGCCGACATCGCTGGCGCAACCTACCAGTTCACCGATAACTTCGTTGCCGGTGTCGCTGCATCTGACGTTGACGACTACTTCAAGAAGCAATACATCAACGCCAACTACACCTTCCCGATCGCAGACGATCAATCGCTGAACATCGACTTCAACGGTTATCGCACCAAGGATCAGGGTCAGGCGCTTTACGGCAAGCTCGACAACAAGCTATGGAGCCTTGCGGCAGCTTATAGCATCGGTGCGCACAAATTCACCATCGCTCACCAGCGCTCCACTGGCGACACCAACTACCTGTACGGCGTGGACGGTAACAGCACGATCTTCGTAGCCAACTCCATCCAGATCTCCGACTTTATCGGTCGCGACGAACGTTCCTGGCAGGCTCGCTACGACCTGAACATGAAGACCTACGGCGTTCCTGGCCTGAGCTTCATGGCACGTTACGTCAAAGGCGACAACATCAAGACCACGGCTGACACCGAAGGCAAGGAAAACGAGTTCAACTTTGAAACCAAATACGTACTGCAGGAAGGTCCAGCCAAGGATCTGTCGTTCCGCCTGCGTAGCGCGATCTATCGCGCAAACGGTGCGTACAATGCTGACTACACCGCAGACAACAATGACGTGCGTGTAATCGTTGAGTATCCGCTGCACATCCTGTAATTGGGATGTAAATTCGCGTTACTCCAGAGCAGCGCTCAAAAAAAACCGCCCACCTGAAGCAGGTGGGCGGTTTTTTTTCGCTCATAATTTCCTTGGAATAAAATTAGCCAACTATCAATTAGCCTGCAAACTTTGAAACCGCCAAAAAACCCAAGAGCGGAGCACATCTCTTGGGTCTGATAACAACTAACTGACCCTCTGGCCAGAAATCAATGTTGTTACTGGGTAGCGCCTTCCTGCACAACACGAATCACACGCTGTGGAAACGGAATATCAATACCGGCAGTTTTCAAACGGTCACGCGACTGTTCGTTAAACATGAACATCACGTCCCAATAGTCTGCAGTTTTAACCCACACACGCAGGGAAACAGTGATCGAACTGTCACCCAACGTCGAAATGACCGCTTGTGGCGCAGGGTCCTGCAATACGCGCTCATCCTTGGCCAGATCCAGCAGCACCTGACGGGCCTTTTGCAGATCAGCTTCGTAATCCACACCCACGTCAAACACCACTTTACGGGTTGGTTGACGGTTGGTGTTGGTGATGATGCCGTTCGACAGATTGCCGTTCGGGACGATGATGGTCTTGTTGTCACCGGTACGCAGCACGGTGTGGAAAATCTGGATGCTGTCGACCGTACCCGCCACACCTTGCGCTTCGATCCAGTCACCGATACGGAACGGACGGAACAGCAGAATCAACACGCCGCCGGCGAAATTCGCCAGGCTGCCCTGCAACGCCAGACCGATGGCCAGGCCGGCAGCACCAATCGCGGCCACGAACGAGGTGGTTTCCACGCCGATCATCGAGGCCACGCTGACGATCAGCAGCACCTTGAGAATGATGTTCGCCAGACTGCTGATGAAGCCTTGCAGCGCCAGGTCGGCATTACGCAGGGCCAGCAGACCGCCGAGTTTTTGCGTGACCTTGTTGATCAGCCACCAGCCAATGGCCAGGGTAATCACCGCCAGCAGCACGCGGCTGCCGTATTCCATGATCATCGGAATCCACGCCTGGGACGCCTTGACCAGGTTGTCTACCTCAGCATTCAAATCCATCTTCCATCTCCTGATTTCCGGCCATTCGGCACGCGAAAGATAAGCGGCAGAAACCCGCCGGGGTGCACATAAATCAAATGTGGGAGCGAGCCTACTCGCGAAGGCGGTGTGTCATTCAGCCAGGAGGTTGACTGACACGCCGCCTTCGCGAGCAGGCTCGCTCCCACAAATCTTCTGACCGAGCTTAGTCGCGGAAGTTGTTGAACTGCAGTGGCATGCCGAATTCCTTGGCGCGCAGAGCCGCGATGGCTTCCTGCAGGTCATCGCGCTTCTTGCCGGTCACCCGCACCTGCTCGCCCTGAATGGCGGCCTGCACCTTGAGCTTGGCGTCCTTGATGTGAGCGACGATTTTCTTCGCCAACTCCTTGTCGATGCCTTCTTTGAGAATGGCGTCCTGCTTCATCAGCTTGCCCGAGGCGTAAGCGTCTTTGACTTCAAGGCACTGCACATCAATCTTGCGCTTGGTCAGAGCCAGCTTGAGGATCTCGATCATCGCTTCCAGCTGGAACCCGGCTTCAGCGGTCAGATTGACGGTCAGGTCCTTTTCCTTGAACTCGAAGCTGCCTTTGCCTTTCAGGTCATAGCGACGATCAAGTTCCTTCACGGCGTTCTCGACCGCGTTGGTCAGCTCGTGTTTGTCCAGTTCGGATACCACGTCGAACGACGGCATGTAATCTCTCCAATAAAAAGGCGCGCTCGATAAGGAGGGAGCGCGCTTGGCTTGCGGTTAAAATCCGGCTCATTATAACGGGTCTTTTCCCACCGATACGGCGAGCCTTGCATGCCAGTACCTTACCGAGTGAAAAACTGATGTCCACCCCTTGGCACGTTCTTGGCGCCGGCAGCCTCGGCACCCTGTGGGCCACGCGTCTGGCGCGGGCCGGTCTGCCGGTGCGGCTGATCGTGCGGGATGCCGAGCGCTTGCGCAGCTATCAGGCGGCCGGTGGTCTGACGCTGGTCGAACACGGCGCAGCCACGACCTATGCCGTCCCTGCGCAAACGGCGGACGACCCGGAGCCGATCCGCCGCCTGCTGGTCGCCTGCAAAGCCTATGACGCCGAAAACGCCGTCGCCCGCCTCGCCCCGCGCCTGAGCGCAGATGCCGAGCTGATCCTGCTGCAGAACGGTCTCGGCAGTCAGGACGCGGTCGCAGCGGTGGTTCCGCAGGCACGCTGCATCAGCGCCTCCAGCACCGAAGGCGCGTTCCGCGACGGCGACTGGCGCGTGGTGTTTGCCGGCCACGGTTTCACCTGGTTAGGCGATGCCGGCCATCCGGTGGCGCCGATCTGGCTGGACGATCTTGAGGCGGCGAAAATCCCCCATGAATGGAGCACCGACATCCTCACCCGGTTGTGGCGCAAGCTGGCACTCAATTGCGCGATCAATCCGCTGACCGTGCTCCACGATTGCCGTAACGGCGGGCTGGAACAGCATCAATGCGAAGTCGCCACGTTGTGCAGCGAATTGGCCGAGTTGCTGGAGCGTTGCGGTCAACCGGCAGCCGCGGTCAATCTGCAACAGGAAGTCGAACGGGTGATTCACGCCACGGCGGCCAATTACTCGTCGATGTATCAGGACGTGGCCAACCGCCGCCGCACCGAAATCAGCTATCTGCTGGGCCACGCCTGCAAAGTCGCCAGCCGTCATCAACTGAACCTGCCGCACCTCACTCAGTTGCAGCAACGTCTGGTCGGCCATCTGCGCAGCCTTGGATTGCCCAGCGACTGAGCAGCGGCTACGCTGGCCACTTGTTCCTTTGCTGCGATAAACCTGATGCCATTGCGCCAGCGCCTTGAAAACCTGCCGGTCGGCCAGAAACTGCTGGCCGCCCTGCTGGTGTTGTTGACCACCGTCCTGCTGGTCGCCAACCTGACCTTTATCAGCGCCGCCTATTACATCTCCCAGGAAAGCATGGCGCCGCAAGCTTTGCAGACCATCGGCCGACTGATCTCCAACCCTAGTCTGGTCGCACAAGCCCTCGAGTCGCCCCAGAGCGCCGAACGCCTGCTCAAGGAACTCGACAGCTATTCGCCACTGCGCGCCGCCGCGTTGTATGACGGCAAGGGTGACCGCATCGCCCAAGTGCAGCGTGGCGACAAGCTCAATCTGCCGGAACGCTATCGACACGTCGAAGCCTGGCAGCTCACCGAGTTTCGCAGCAATCAGTTGATCACCCTGCCCCGCCCCGGCACCGCGCCCGGGCACTTGCTGCTGGTCGCCAGCAGTGAACTGCCGATGGCGTTCTACACCGGCACCCTGACTGCCAGTCTCGGCATCCTGATTTTCAGTGTGCTGCTGTGGCTGGTGATTGCGCGGCAGATCAAACGCCTGATCACTCGGCCGATCCATGAACTGGAAGAGCTCTCGCGTCAGGTCACCCGTGAAGAGAACTATGCCCTGCGCGCCTCACGCGGCAACCACGATGAAATCGGCAGCCTCGCCGAGGCGTTCAACACCATGCTCTCGCGCATCGAAGCCCGCGAACAGCAGCTCAAGCGCGCCCGCGATGACTCGCAGGCCGCCTACGATCAGGCCCAGGGCCTGGCCGAAGAAACCCGTCACACCAACCGCAAACTGGAGCTGGAAGTCCAGGTTCGGAGCAAGATCGAGAAGAAGCTCACCGGATTCCAGAACTACCTCAACAGCATCATCGACTCCATGCCCTCAGCGCTGATCGCCCTCGACGAGCAGCTCTACGTGACCCAGTGGAACCAAGAGGCCAGCGCCCTCTCCGGCACGCGCCTGGATGAGGCGCTGAACCAACCGATCTTCCTCGCCTTCGAACCGCTCAAGCCGTTTCTGCCACAACTGAAGCAAACGGTCGAAGAACACACGGTGGCGAAGATCGAACGGGTGACCTGGTTCAAGGATGACGAACCCAAGCACTACGCCCTGACCTTTTATCCGCTGATGGGCGGTGCCGGGCGTGGTGTGGTGATCCGTATCGACGACATCACCCAGCGCCTGTCGCTGGAAGAAATGATGGTGCAGTCGGAAAAAATGCTCTCGGTCGGTGGCCTCGCCGCCGGCATGGCCCATGAGATCAACAACCCGCTCGGCGCGATCCTGCACAACGTGCAGAACATTCGCCGGCGGCTGTCGGCGGATCTGCCGAAGAACCTCGAAACCGCCGAACAGCTCGGCATCGAACTGGACACGGTCAACCGTTACCTGCAAAGCCGCGAAGTGCCGAAACTGCTCGACGGCATCCAGCAGGCCGGCGCGCGGGCGGCAAAAATCGTCACGCACATGCTCAGTTTCAGCCGCCGCAGCACTAGGCAAATGGCCCCCTGCGATCTGCCGGCGCTGATTGATCAGGCGGTGGAAATTGCCGGTAACGACTTCGATCTGGCAATCGGTTTCGACTTCAAGGGCCAGGCGATCATCCGCCAGTTCGACCCGGCGCTCGGCCCGGTGCCGGGCACCGCCAACGAACTGGAACAAGTGCTGCTCAACTTGCTGAAAAACGCCGCGCAAGCCATTCACCAGCGCGAAGACGACAGCGAGCCGGGGCGGATCATCCTGCGCACCAAACTCAATCCGCCATGGGCCGAGATCCAGGTCGAGGACAACGGCATCGGCATGAGCGAGAGCGTGCGCAAGCGCACCTTCGAGCCGTTCTTCACCACCAAGGAAATCGGCCAGGGCACAGGGCTGGGGCTGTCGGTGTCGTACTTCATCATCACCAACAACCACAAAGGGCAGATGGAAGTGCAATCGGCGCCGGGCCAGGGCACCTGCTTCACCTTGCGCCTGCCACTGACCCAACCGGCGGCCATCGCCGCCGAAACCAATCAACTACCGAGGTAACCCATGGGCTTTCGCTTGTCGAAGATCTACACCCGCACCGGCGACACCGGCGAAACCGGCCTGGGCGATGGCCGCCGCGTCCCCAAGGATCACCCGCGGATCGAAGCGATTGGCGAAGTCGATACGCTGAACAGTCAGGTCGGCGTGCTGCTGGCCGGGCTGATCGCCGAGCGCGAGGCGTTCCCCGATCTGAATGAACTGATCGAGGTGCTCGCGCCTTGCCAGCATCGTTTGTTCGATCTGGGCGGTGAGCTGGCGATGCCGGAGTATCAGGCGCTGAACACGGCAGAAATCGAGCGCCTGGAAGCGGCGATTGATGTATGGAATGAGGAATTGGGGCCGCTGGAGAATTTCATTCTGCCCGGCGGTTCGATGCTGATTGCCCAGGCCCATGTGTGCCGCAGCCTGGCGCGCAGTGCCGAGCGGCGCTGTCAGCATTTGAATGCGATCGAGCCGCTGGCCGGGGTGGGGTTGGCGTACATCAATCGGTTGTCGGATTTGCTTTTTGTGGCCGCAAGGTTGATTGCGCGGCGGCAGGGGATTGCGGAGATTCTTTGGCAGCCAGCGGCGAAGCCTTCAGGAACGTAGTGTTTGATCGGCCGCCATCGCTGGCAAGCCAGCTCCCACAAGGTTTTGTGTCGTTCTCCGCATTTGCGGTGCACCCAATACCTGTGGGAGCTGGCTTGCCAGCGATGAGGCCAGTGGCCTCAGCACATAATCAAGCTTCCGGCCAGAACGCGCGAATCCCCGCTACACCCTGAGCGCCAACACCCCAAGCCTTCTCGCGCTCCACCGGACCAACACCGCCGAGCAAGAACACCGGCTTGCTGAAGCCCTCAATCAACGTCGACGCCTGCTCCCAACCCAACGGCTGCGCATCCGGATGGGTCAAGGTTGGTTGAACCGGCGACAAGGTGACGAAATCCACCCCCATCTGCTCGGCCAGCGCCAGTTCTTCAGCGTTATGGCAGGACGCCGCCAACCAGCGCTCAGCTGGCAGCGGTCGCCCCGCCTCGGCGTATTTGCGCAGTTGCGCGGACGTGATGTGCCAACCGGCCGACGGGAAATCGCCGAGCCATTCGAACGGCCCCTTGATCATCAACTGCGCCTTGCCGGCACACAGACCGGCTGCATCCACCGCCAGATCGCGGTATTTGGGGTCATAGCCGTTCGGCGCGCGCAGCTGGATCAGTTTGATCCCGCCGGCAATCGCCTTCTGAATGCCGCGCAGCAGGGCCGGGGCTTCCAGATCGTCCGGCGTGATCAGGTATTCGCCGGGCAGGCGCGCCGCGGCCACGATCGGCTGATTGGCCGCCGGGAACTCGTAGTTCAGCAGATCCTTGGCGGTCACCCAGGCCAGTGGCTGACCTTCGGCACCGTGCGGCT
Organism: Pseudomonas sp. lyk4-TYG-107; assembly: GCF_030209055.1. Classification (NCBI taxonomy): domain Bacteria; kingdom Pseudomonadati; phylum Pseudomonadota; class Gammaproteobacteria; order Pseudomonadales; family Pseudomonadaceae; genus Pseudomonas; species Pseudomonas sp. lyk4-TYG-107. The sequence goes on along the minus strand of NZ_JARVST010000007.1, from coordinate 103,619 downwards.
CACCGCTGAAGCTCGACACTTCCCAGACATCCAGCAGTACCTGCTTGTCCGGGTAATCGTGGCGCACCTTGATCAGTGGACGAGCGGCGCCAACGACAATACCCAGCTCTTCCTGCAACTCGCGAGCCAGTGCGCTTTCGACCGATTCGTCAGCCTCGACCTTGCCGCCGGGAAATTCCCACAAGCCGCCCTGATGCTGGGTGTCGGCACGGCGGGCGATGAGGATTTTGCCGCTGTCGTCCCGAATGACGGCAGCCGCGACGTGTACACGTTTCACGGATTCAATTCCTCCAGTCCAGCCTTTTGCCACGCCTTGAAGGCGGGCCATTGGTAGACGGTTTCAACATAGGCTTGATCAACCGCCGGCAACTGCACCTGGTAAGTCCGCAGGCGCACGGCAATCGGGGCGAAGAACGCGTCAGCCAGGCTCACCCGGCCAAACAGATACGGCCCAGGCTCCGTGGCGGCAGCACGGCATTCAGCCCACAGCGCGAGCATGCGTTCGATATCGACCTTCACCTCTGGCGGCACCGGGTTGAGCGGTGCGTCATGGCTCAGGTTGAACGGCATGTGATTGCGCATGGCGAAAAAGCCACTGTGCATCTGCGCGCAGGCGGATCGCGCCTGGGCACGGGCGAACAGGTCGGTTGGCCAGAGCTGTTCGGACGGGAACTGCTCGGCCAGGTATTCGGCGATCGCCAAAGAGTCGGCGATGGTGCCGCGAGAGGTTTGCAGCAATGGCACCTTGGCGGTCGGCGAATGCTTGAGCAGACGCTCGCGGGTGTCGGGCTTGCCGAGTTTGATCAATTCTTCGCTGTAGGGAGCGCCGGTCAGTTCCAGCGCCAGAGCGGCGCGCAAGGACCAGGAAGAAAGCAGTTTGTCGCCGATGATCAGGTGCAGGGACATGGTGTGGCGCCTTTTCGTCAGTGGAAAGCTTCAAGACTTGTGGTGACTGGGCCGACGCTTTCGCGGGCAAGCCCGCTCCCACAGTAGTTTCGGTCGTTCACAAAGGTTGTGTACACCGCAGAACCCTGTGGGAGCGGGCTTGCCCGCGAAGAGGCCGGCAGCCCACCCTCACCCTTTGGATCAGGTGCGGTACTCGGCGTTGATCTTCACGTATTCATGCGACAGGTCGGTGGTCCAGATGGTTTCGCTGCAATCACCGCGACCCAGTTCGATACGGATGGTGATCTCTTCCTGCTGCATCACCGCCGAACCCTGTGCCTCAGTGTAGGTCGCTGCGCGTGCGCCACGGCTGGCGATGCACACGTCGCCGAGGAACACGTCGATCTTGCTCACATCCAGATTCGGCACGCCGGCACGGCCGACAGCGGCCAGAATACGGCCCCAGTTCGGGTCGGAAGCAAACAGCGCGGTCTTGATCAGCGGCGAGTGGGCCACGGTGTAACCGACATCGAGGCATTCCTGATGATTGCCGCCGCCGTTGACTTCAACGGTGACGAACTTGGTCGCGCCTTCGCCGTCACGCACGATGGCCTGGGCCACGTCCATGCACACTTCGAACACAGCCTGTTTCAGCTTGTTGAACAGCTCGCCTTCGGCGCGAGTGATTTCCGGCAGTGCAGCCTTGCCGGTGGCAATCAGCATGCAGCAGTCGTTGGTCGAGGTGTCGCCGTCGATGGTGATGCGGTTGAACGACTTGTTCGCGCCGTCGAGCATCAGGTTGTGCAGTACGTCGCGGGAAACTTTGGCATCGGTGGCGATGTAGCCGAGCATGGTCGCCATGTTCGGGCGAATCATGCCTGCACCTTTGCTGATGCCGGTGACGGTAATGGTCACGCCATCATGCTCGAACTGGCGGCTGGCACCCTTGGGCAGGGTGTCGGTGGTCATGATGCCAGTGGCGGCAGCTTCCCAGTTGTTTTCCGACAGATCATCCAGTGCGGCCTGCAGCGCGCCTTCGATCTTCTCGACCGGCAGCGGCTCACCGATCACGCCGGTGGAGTACGGCAGGATCTGGCTGGCATCGACACCTGTCAGCTCGGCCAGTTTGGCGGTGGTGCGCTCGGCAGCCGCCAGACCCGGCTCACCGGTACCGGCGTTGGCATTGCCGGTGTTGGTCAGCAGGTAACGCACGTCGTTGTGCACGCGTTTTTTCGCCAGGATCACCGGCGCGGCGCAAAAGGCGTTCAACGTGAACACACCGGCCACGGTCGAACCTTCGGCGCAGCGCATCACTACCACATCCTTGCGCCCGGGGCGCTTGATGCCGGCCGAGGCAATACCGAGTTCAAAACCGGCAACCGGGTGCAACGTTGGCAAAGGACCAAGACCAACAGCCATGAATGCGCTCCTTACTCAATGATGTCAGCACCGCTCACAGGGATGGCGGTGGTGTAAATGGCAAAACGCCGCGACGGCAGGAGCCGGTCGCGGCGCGGGTATTTCAGCGATTGAAACGGGGGTTACTGGATCTGCCCGTGGCAATGCTTGAATTTCTTGCCCGAACCGCAGTAGCACAGTTCGTTGCGACCCAGCTTCTGCTCGTTGCGCACCGGCGCGGTGGCGAGGGCGACATCGACCTCTTCACCCAATACTTCCGGCTGCTCCAGACCAGGGGCCTCGGCGTGTTCGAACTGCATGCGCGCGGCCAGTGCTTCGGCTTCCTCACGCAGGCGTTGCTCTTCGGCTTCCGGATCTTCGCGGCGCACCTGAACGTGCGACAGCACACGAATCGAGTCGCGCTTGATCGAATCCAGCAGCTCGGAGAACAGCGTGAACGACTCGCGCTTGTATTCCTGCTTCGGGTTCTTCTGGGCGTAGCCACGCAGGTGGATGCCGTGACGCAGGTGATCCATGGTCGACAGGTGGTCTTTCCACAGGTCGTCGAGCACGCGCAGAACGATTTGTTTCTCGAACGAGCGCAGTGCTTCGGCACCGGCCTGATCTTCTTTCTCGTTGTACGCCGCCATCAGCTCGACCATCAGCTTCTCGCGCAGGGTCTCTTCGTACAGGTGATCATCTTCGTCGAGCCATTGCTGGATCGGCAGTTTCACCCCGAAGTCGCTGGCAATCGACGCTTCCAGACCGGCCACGTCCCACTGCTCTGGCAGCGATTGCGGTGGAATGTGCGCGCTGACGGTGGCGTTGAGCACGTCCTGACGGAAATCGGCGATGGTTTCACCGATGTTGTCGGCGGCCAGCAACGTGTTACGCATGTGATAGATCACTTTACGCTGTTCGTTGTTGACGTCGTCGAACTCGAGCAGTTGTTTACGGATGTCGAAGTTGCGACCTTCCACCTTGCGCTGCGCCTTCTCGATCGCGTTGGTCACCATGCGGTGCTCGATCGCTTCGCCCGGCTGCATGCCCAGGGCTTTCATGAAGTTCTTCACCCGGTCAGAGGCGAAGATGCGCATCAGGCTGTCTTCCAGCGACAGGTAGAAGCGGCTGGAACCGGCATCACCCTGACGCCCGGCACGGCCACGCAACTGGTTGTCGATACGACGGGATTCGTGACGCTCAGAGGCGATCACCTGCAGACCGCCGGACTCCAGCACTTGCTGGTGACGCTTCTGCCAGTCAGCCTTGATCTGGGCGATCTGCTCGGGGCTCGGGTTTTCCAGCGCCGCGACTTCCACTTCCCAGTTACCGCCCAACAGGATGTCGGTACCACGACCGGCCATGTTGGTGGCGATGGTCAGGGCGCCCGGACGACCGGCTTGCGCGATGATCTCGGCTTCTTTTTCGTGGAACTTGGCGTTCAGCACCTTGTGTTCGATGCCTTCCTTGTTGAGCAGGTTGGACACATGCTCGGAAGTTTCGATGGTCGCGGTGCCCACCAGGATCGGACGGCCCTGGGCCATGCCTTCCTTGATGTCATTGATGATCGCCGCGTATTTCTCTTCGGCGGTCAGGAACACCAGGTCGTTGAAATCTTTACGCGCCAACGGCTTGTTCGGCGGAATCACCATGACCTGCAAGCCATAGATCTGGTGGAATTCGAACGCTTCGGTGTCGGCGGTACCGGTCATGCCGGACAGCTTGGTGTACAGACGGAAGTAGTTCTGGAACGTGGTCGAAGCCAGAGTCTGGCTCTCGGCCTGAATGTTCAGACCTTCCTTGGCTTCGATGGCCTGGTGCAGGCCTTCGGACAGACGACGACCCGGCATGGTACGACCGGTGTGTTCGTCGACCAGTACGACCTGACCGTCCTGCACGATGTATTCGACGTTGCGGTGGAACAGCTTGTGCGCACGCAGACCCGAATAGACGTGGGTCAGCAGGCCCAGGTTATGCGCCGAGTACAGGCTCTCGCCTTCGGCCAGCAAGCCGACGCCGGTGAGCATTTCTTCGATGTACTGGTGACCGGCTTCGTTGAGTTCGACCTGACGGGTCTTCTCGTCGATGGTGTAGTGACCGGCCTTGGTGACCTGGCCTTCGACTTCTTCGACGTGCAGTTCCAGCTGCGGGATCAGTTTGTTGATCTCCATGTACAGCTTGGAACTGTCCTCGGCCTGACCGGAAATGATCAGCGGGGTACGGGCTTCGTCGATGAGGATGGAGTCGACTTCGTCGATCACGGCAAAATTGAGTTCGCGCTGGAATTTCTCTTCCATGCTGAACGCCATGTTGTCGCGCAGGTAGTCGAACCCGAATTCGTTGTTGGTACCGTAGGTGATGTCGGCAGCGTAGGCGGCGCGCTTCTCTTCCGGCGGCTGGAACGGCGTCACGACGCCGACGGTCAGGCCGAGGAATTCATACAGCGGGCGCATCCAGTTGGCGTCACGGCGGGCCAGGTAGTCGTTCACGGTTACAACGTGCACGCCCTTGCCGGACAGCGCGTTGAGGTAAACGCCCAGGGTCGCTACGAGGGTTTTACCCTCACCGGTACGCATTTCGGCAATCATGCCTTCATGCAGGGTCATGCCGCCGATCAACTGGACGTCGAAGTGGCGCATGCCCATGACGCGCTTGCCGGCTTCACGGGCGACCGCGAAGGCTTCAGGCAACAGCTTGTCGAGGGATTCCCCTTTGGCGATACGGGCCTTGAACTCATTGGTCTTGGCGCGCAATTGATCGTCCGAAAGGGCCACCATTTGCTCTTCGAAGGCATTGACGAGCTGCACCGTCTTGAGCATGCGTTTGACTTCACGCTCGTTCTTGCTTCCAAAAAGTTTCTTTAACAAAGGCGCAAACATATCGGCAGGATCTTCCACACTAAAGGGATGGAGGGCGGCCCCGTGAGTCGCCCGTGCAGCCCTCATGGCCGCATGCGAACGAGCATTCTACCCGGAAACGGTGGTGAGGAAAGTGGCGATATTCCACGATGCTGGCACTGCGCTTTGACGGGGCTCACTTAAAATAAGGGCGTTTTGCTCAACTTCAACCCATCAAGGCAAGAAGTTAGTTGTTGATTTAATGGGTAAAGCAGGGACAAAAGCAATGGGCGAGTGGTTCCGTTGCTTTCTGCTAACATGGCGCTTCTGTTACTTCAGGTGTTCGATCATGGCATTTCGCCCCCTTACAGCCAGAGCGCCCGCCGTTCTGCTACGCGAAGCCAAGCCGCTCAAAGCCATTCTTGGTCATGCCCAACGCCTCGCTCATCTGCAACGCCTGCTTGAAAGCCAGCTGCAACCTGCCGCCCGCGCACATTGTCATGTGGCCAAGTGGCGTGAAGGCGAACTGTCGCTGGTGGTCACCGACGGCCATTGGGCGACACGCCTGCGCTACCAGCAAAAACGCCTGCAACGGCAATTGCAGCTGTTCGAAGAGTTCGCCAACCTGACGCGAATCAAATTCAGTGTGCGACCACCGATCGTCCAGCCTGGGGCTGTCGGGCACACGATGGACCTGTCGAGCGATGCGGCGGCGACCATTCAGTCCACGGCCGACGGGATCAGCGATCCCGCTCTGCGTGCGGCACTTGAGCGCCTGGCGGCACACGCCAAAGACAAATCCTGATCTCAATCCAGAAAACTGCCACTTATCCAATGTGGGAGCGGGCTTGCTCGCGAAGGCGTCCTTTCAGGCAACATTATTGTTGACTGGCAGACCGCTTTCGCGAGCAAGCCCGCCCCCACAGCTTGGATCAACGCCGTTTGCTGCCACCGAGCAACGACCCCATCAAGCCGCGCACCAGTTGTTTACCCAGATTATTGGCCGCCTGACGCATGGCTGACTTCAACGCCTGCCCCGCCGCCGTGCCCAGAAACTCTCCGGCACGATCAGCCAGGCTCGGCTCTTCGGCTGCCGGCTTACCCGCTGGCGCATCCGCCTCCGGCGCCAGATCCTTGCGGCCCATCAGGATTTCATATGCCGACTCACGATCAATCGGCTTGTCATAACGCCCCTTGAACGGCGACCCGGCGATCAGCATCGTGCGTTCGGTTTCGCTCAACGGCCCGATCCGCGACTGTGGCGGCGCCACCAGCACCCGCTGGACCATCTCCGGCGTGCCTTTTTCCTGCAGCGTCCCGACCAGTGCTTCACCGATGCCCAGCTCGGTCAGTACCGACAAGGTGTCGAACGCCGGATTTGGCCGGAAGCCATCGGCTACCGCTCGCAGGGATTTCTGTTCCTTGGCGGTGAACGCACGCAAGCCGTGCTGGATCCGCAGGCCAAGTTGCGCAAGCACGTCATCCGGCAGGTCGCCCGGCGACTGGGTGACAAAATACACGCCGACACCTTTCGAGCGGATCAGCCGCACCACCTGTTCCAAACGCTCCTGCAACGCCTTGGGCGTATCGCCGAACAGCAAATGCGCTTCATCAAAAAACAACGCCAGCAACGGTTTGTCGGCATCGCCGCGCTCCGGCAACTGCTCGAACAGCTCGGCCAGCAGCCACAGCAGGAACGTCGCGTAGACCTTCGGCGCCTCGTGTACCAGACGGCTGGCATCAAGCAAATGAATGCGCCCACGGCCATCGGCGGACGGTTGCAGAATGTCTTCCAGTTGCAGCGCCGGTTCGCCGAACAACGCTTCAGCGCCCTGCTGCTCCAGAGTCGCCAGCCGGCGCAATAGTGCCTGACTGGAACCGGTGGTCATCAGCGCGGCGTCTTCGCCCAACAGTTGCGGGTTGTCCTTGAGGTGATTGAGCAGCGCCTTGAGGTCTTTCAGATCCAGCAGCAACAGGCCTTCGCGATCGGCCACTTTAAACGCCGCGTACAGCGCCGACTGCTGGCTGTCGGTCAGTTCCAGCAGGCTGCCGATCAGCAACGGGCCCATTTCACTCAACGTGGTGCGCAACGGATGACCGGATTCACCGTGAATGTCCCACAGCGTCACCGGATAAGCCTGCGGCTTGTGGTTGAGCCAGGGCATCCCGGCGATGCGCTCGGCGACCTTGCCCTGCGGATTGCCGGCGGCGCCCAGGCCGCACAGATCGCCCTTGATGTCGGCGGCGAACACCGCCACGCCGGCGTCACTGAATGCTTCGGCAAGGCGTTGCAAAGTCACGGTCTTGCCGGTCCCGGTCGCACCGGCGATCAGTCCGTGGCGGTTGGCCAGGCGCATGGCCTGAGCAATCGGTTGCCCCGCCAGATCAGCGCCGATAACGAGTTGCGATGTGTCAGGCATTTTGTCACCTATGGTTAATCTTTAATCCGCTGTGGCCGATAGATAAGGGCGAGAACCTGACTGAAAAGTCGGTCGGACATTTCCCTAAGGAGAGTCGGAAATATCAGTTTGTTTCACCCTTGCCCATTTTGCGCGTCTTTATAAAAGCACGCCCAGGACATTAAGACCTTAGCGGAACCCCAAGCCATGAACAAAAACCTGCGCTTCAGCCATAAAATTTTGCTTGCCGCCGCCCTCATCGTCATCGCCGCTTTCGCCTCGTTCACGCTGTACAACGACTGGCTGCAACGCAACGCGATCCGCGATGACCTGAACAACTATCTCAACGAGATGGGCGAAGTCACCGCCGACAACATCCAGACCTGGCTCAACGGGCGCATTCTGCTGGTCGAGAACGCAGCCCAGAACATCGCCATCAATCCGGAACCGGCCAACGTCGCCAGCCTGCTGGAACAGAAATCCCTGACCTCGACGTTCATGGCCACTTACCTGGGCGATGCCACCGGTCACTTCACCATCCGTCCGGACGTGAAGATGCCGGACGGCTTCGATCCACGGGTGCGCCCTTGGTACAAAGGGGCCGAGAGCAGCAGCGCGTCGACCCTGACCGAACCGTACATCGACGCCGCCACCGGGCAGTTGATCATCTCCATCGCCACCGCCTCGAAAAAGGCCGGTCAGAGCGTCGGCGTGGTGGGCGGCGACCTGAGCCTGCAAACCCTGGTCGACACCCTCACCGCCCGGGACTTCTCCGGCATGGGCTACGCCTTCCTGGTCAGCGCCGACGGCAAGATCCTCGTGCACCCGGACAAGGCACTGGTGATGAAGTCGCTGAAAGAAGCCTATCCGCAGGACACCCCGCGCATCAGCAGCGACTTCAGTGAAATCACCGTCGATGGCAAGACCCGCATCGTCAGCTTCGCGCCGATCAAAGGCCTGCCGTCGGTCAACTGGTACATCGGGCTGTCGGTGGACAAGGACAAAGCCTTCTCGATGCTCAGTGAGTTCCGCACCTCGGCGGTGATTGCCACGGTGATTGCGGTGGTGATCATCATCGCGTTGCTGGGCATGCTGATTCGCCTGCTGATCCAGCCACTGCACGTCATGACCCGCGCCATGGAAGACATCGCCGACGGTGAAGGCGACCTGACCAAGCGCCTGACCATCGTCAATAACGATGAGTTTGGCGTGCTGGGTACCGCATTCAACCGTTTCGTCGAGCGTATTCACGGCTCGATCCGCGAAGTGTCGTCGGCCACAGGGCAAGTCAACGAGGTCGCGCTGCGCGTGGTCGCGGCGTCCAACTCGTCGATGTACAACTCCGACCAGCAGGCCTCGCGCACCAGCAGCGTCGCCGCCGCGATCAATCAACTGGGCGCCGCCGCCCAGGAAATCGCCCGCAACGCCGCGCAAGCCTCGAACCAGGCCAGTGATGCCCGCGGCCTCGCCGAAGACGGCCAGCAAGTGGTGGATCGCAGCATCAAGGCGATGAATCAACTGTCGAGCATGCTCAGCGCCTCCAGCAGCAACATCGAGTCGCTGAACAGCAAAACCGTGAACATCGGGCAGATCCTCGAAGTGATCACCAGCATCTCCCAGCAGACCAATCTGCTGGCGCTCAATGCCGCCATCGAAGCGGCGCGTGCCGGTGAGGCCGGACGCGGTTTTGCCGTGGTCGCCGACGAAGTGCGCAACCTGGCGCACCGCACTCAGGAATCGGCGCAGCAGGTGCAAACCATGATCGAGGAGCTGCAAGTCGGCGCCCGTGAATCGGTGAGCACCATGAGCGACAGCCAGCGCCACAGCCAGGACAGCGTGGAAATCGCCAACCTCGCCGGCGAACGCCTCAACAGCGTGACCCAGCGTATCGGCGAAATCGACGGGATGAACCAGTCGGTGGCAACAGCGACCGAGGAGCAGACCGCGGTGGTGGAATCCATCAACGTCGACATCACCGAGATCAATACGCTGAACCAGGAAGGCGTCGAGAACCTGCAGGCGACGTTGCGAGCCTGTTCGGATCTGGAGCAGCAGGCTGCGCGTCTGAAGCAACTGGTCGGCAGTTTCCGCATCTAAGATCAAAAGCCTCCCCCCTCACCCCAACCCTCTCCCCCCAAGGGGCGAGGGGAAAGGGAGCCGATCTTCAAGCTTTTCAAGACCTGAGTTCGACTCCGACTTTCAGGTCGATGTATCAAGCCAAAACACCACGGTCAGTCCCCTCTCCCTCAGGGAGAGGGTTAGGGTGAGGGGCGTTTCAGCTCTACCGCGTATTCCCGACCGAACATCTATTCTGGATAAAGGTCAACCAAGGGAGTGCAACGCAGCGGAGGGTTGATCACTGTGCATATCGCCGACATCACCATGTTCTACGCCCCGGCCAGCGGAGGCGTACGCACCTATCTGGATGCCAAGCATCGACGGTTGGGGGGCAAAACGGGCATTCGTCATAGCCTGCTGATTCCCGGCGCACATTTCGGTGATAAAGACGGTATCTACACCGTGCCCGCCCCCGCCCTGCCCTTCGGCAAAGGCTATCGCTTCCCGCTGCGCCTCGCGCCATGGCGCAATGTCCTGCAGGGTTTGCAGCCGGATCTGATCGAAGTCGGCGACCCGTACCTCACCGCGTGGGCGGCGCTGGACGCGCGACGGCAACTGGACGTGCCGGTGATCGGCTTTTATCACTCGGACCTGCCGCTGCTGGTCGGCAATCGCATGGGCCATTGGGTCACGCCGAACGTCGAGGCGTACGTCACCAAGCTCTATGGCAACTTCGATCGAGTGCTGGCGCCCAGCCAGGTGATGGCCGACAAGCTCACCGGTTTGGGGGTGCGCAATGTATTCGTGCAGCCATTGGGCGTGGATCTGCAAACCTTTCACCCTGACGCCCGCGACAACGGCCTGCGCGCCGAACTGGGAATTGCCGAAGACACGCGCCTGCTGATCTTTGCCGGGCGCGGTTCCAAAGAGAAGAACCTGCCGGTGCTGCTCAAATGCATGCAGCGCCTCGGCCCACGCTATCACCTGCTGCTGGTTGGCTCGTCGATGCCGGCCGTGGTCCCGGACAATGTCAGCGTGATCGACGGGTTCTGCCCGGCGCCCACCGTGGCCCGGTTGATGGCCAGCGCCGACGCCCTGCTGCATGCCGGTGACCAGGAAACTTTCGGCCTGGTGATCCTCGAAGCCATGGCCTGCGGGATTCCGGTGGTCGCGGTGGCGGCCGGGGCGTTTGAAGAGATCGTCGCCGACGACTGCGGCTTGCTTTGTGCGCCGAACAACCCGCAAGCCATGGCCAATGCCGTGCGCGAGCTGTTCAGTCGCGGCTGTGTGAAACTCGGCCAACAGGCGCGGCAACACGTCGAACGGCGTTATTCCTGGGACAGCGTGGTCGATAGCCTGCTCGGTCACTATCACGCGGTGCTCGGTCACTCGCTGCCAAGGGTGGCCAATGGCTGATTCCTTGAATGACCGCGCAGTGCTGCTGGTGCTGCACGACGTGGCACCGTCGACCTGGGCGGATTATCGACCATTTGTCGAGGCGGTCGGTGCAATGGGCGGCGTGCCGATGACCTGGCTGGTCGTTCCGGATTTCCATGGCCACGACGCGCTTGAGGATCATCCCGCGTTTTGCCGAATGCTCGGCGAGCGGCTGGCCCGTGGCGATGAACTGGCCTTGCACGGCTATTACCATGACGACCGCGAGCCAGCGCCAGCCACACCCCGCGACTGGTTCATGCGCCGAATCTACACCCACGAAGGGGAGTTTTATCGCCTGTCCCGCGAAGCCGCCCTGGCGCGACTGCGCGACGGCATCGAACTGTTCCGGCGCAATGACTGGCCGTTGCACGGCTTCGTCGCCCCGGCCTGGTTGATGAGCGAGGGCACGCGCCAGGCCCTTCGCGAAACACCATTGAGCTACACCAGCGACCCGCAACATCTTTATCAATTACCGGATTTCACCGCCATCAACGCCCCGGGTCTGGTGTGGAGTGCGCGCAGCGCCTGGCGCCGGGGTCTGTCAAAACTCGTCAGCGAACAACGCGAACAGCAGTGGCGCGACGCCGCGGTGATTCGTCTAGGCTTGCACCCGGTAGACATGCGCCACGCCTTCGCGCGTGATTACTGGCTACGAACCCTTGAACGGCTGCTGGCAGAAGGACGCACGCCCATGACCAAAATCGACTGGCTCGCCGAGCAACGCGAGCGAATGGAGCGCGCTGCATGAGTCGCGGCATTGTGTTGTTGATCGGCCTGCTCGCTGCTGTACTGATCCCGGTGTTGCTCGGCGGCGGCGAGATCGGTGCGCGCCTGCAAAGTTTCCCCCTGCAATGGCTGCTGATCATGTTCGGCATGATTCTGCTCTGCTGGGGCATCAACACCCTGCGTCTGCGCCTGCTGCTGGGTGATCAGCGCGATCAGGTAACGCCGCTGAAAAGCCTCGGCGTGGTCATGGCCGCCGAATTCGCCTATTGCGCCACCCCCGGCGGCAGTGGTGGCCCGCTGACCATTATGGCCCTGCTCGCCCGTTGCGGCGTACGCCCGGCCCGTGGCAGCGCAGTGTTTGCCATGGATCAGTTGAGCGATCTGCTGTTCTTTCTCTGCGCCCTGAGCGGGATTCTGATTTACGCGTTGTTTCAGCATCTCAGTGACCGCCTGGAGTGGTTGCTGATGGTCAGCGCCGTGTCGCTGTTCGGTGGGCTGTTCAGTTGCGTGCTGCTGGCGCGCTACCACCGCCGCCTGATCCTTGTGAGTGGACGCCTGCTTGCCCGCCTCAACGTGCAACCGGCCACGCGTCGGCGCTGGGCGCGCAAGCTGCTGCATTTTCTCGACGCGTTTATCGACACCCTCAAGTTGCCGTGGCAAACCCTGGTCAAGGTGTTCGCCCTGACCTGCATGCACTGGCTGCTGCGCTACAGCGTGTTGTATCTGGCCCTGCGCGGACTGGGCGCCGATCTGCAGTGGGCCTGGAGTTTTCTGGTGCAGATGCTATCGCTGGGGGCTGGTCAAATGAGTCTGTTGCCCGGTGGTGCGGGCGCCGCAGAGCTGACCTCGGCGGCGCTGCTGGCGCCGATGGTCGGCAAATCCACTGCGGCGGCAGCGATTCTGATCTGGCGGGTGGTGACGTTCTATTTCTATCTGGTGGTGGGCGGCCCGGTGTTTCTATTGATGCTCGGGCGGCCGCTGCTCAAGAAGCTGTTGAAGATCAGGCAGGCTTCTCAGGTTCGTCCGCCTGCTCCTTGAGCTGCTCCCACAGCTCGGCGGCGCCGGGAAACTCGGTGCCGTCCTCCGGGCTCAGGTCATCCGGGTCGTAGCGGCTCAAACAGCCCTCCCCCAGGGTGGCAGGCGCTTTCGAAGTGGCTTTGTCCAATGGGTCGCTCACGGGCAGTTCCTCAAGGGCTGAAACGAAAAAAGGGCCTGGGACGATTGAACGCCCAAGCCCTTCTTTATTCAAGTACGCGCAGGTTCGATCAGAACACCACGGTCTTGTTGCCGTGCACCAGCACACGGTCTTCGAGGTGATAACGCAAGCCTCGGGCCAACACCATCTTCTCGACGTCACGGCCGAAACGCACCATGTCTTCGATGCTGTCGCTGTGGCTGACACGCACCACGTCCTGCTCGATGATCGGACCGGCGTCCAGCTCTTCGGTCACGTAGTGGCAAGTCGCGCCGATCAGCTTCACGCCGCGCAGCGACGCCTGATGGTACGGCTTGGCGCCGACGAACGACGGCAGGAAGCTGTGGTGAATGTTGATCACCTTGTGCGCGTATTCGCGGCACAGGGCCGGCGGCAGGATCTGCATGTAGCGCGCCAGCACCACCACTTCGGCATCGTGCTGTTTGACCAGACGCGAGACTTCGGCGAACGCCGGCTCCTTGTCCTGCGGATTGACCGGGACATGGTAATAAGGAATGCCGTGCCACTCGACCATGCTGCGCAGGTCATTGTGGTTGGAAATCACGCAGGAGATTTCGCAATCGAGCTCGTCGCTGTGCCAGCGGTGCAGCAAGTCGGCCAGGCAGTGGGATTCGCGGCTGGCCATCAGCACCACGCGTTTCTTCTGCTCGGTGTCGGTGATGCGCCAGTCCATCGAGAACTCTTCGGCGATCGGCGCAAACTTCTCGCGCAGCACTTCAATACCGAACGGCAGCGAATCGGCGCGGATCTCGTGACGCATGAAGAACCAGCCGTTCTGATTATCCGAGTGGTGGCTCGCTTCGGTGATCCAGCCGTTGTGGGATGCCAGAAAGTTACTGACTTTGGCAACGATGCCAACGCGGTCAGGGCAGGAAATCACCAACCGAAAGGTGCGCATGGGGGGAAAACTCCAGAACTTCGCAAAGGCGGCCATTCTAGCGACTGTGCGCGGAAACTGCAGTATTGATGACCACATGTCCGCAGGCAGGCCCGATTAGCGACGCCTGACGCCACGCGCGGCGAAACGATAGTCCTGCAGTGAAGCTGTTCGGCCAGATAATTGTGAATATTCGTGATGACTGCATCACATTATTTAAATGACCATTCAATTTACCGGTTATTCCTTGCAACTAATTCAAATAAAAAAACCGGTTAAATGTTTACTTGATGAAACAGCCTGACTATTATTGCGGCACTGTCCCCTGCCATTCAACACATCTGCATAAGGTAGTTACCATGTCCTTGATCAACGAATATCGCGCCACCGAAGAAGCAATCAAAGAGCTGCAAGCGCGTTTGAAGAACCTGTCGCAAGACGACAAACTGCAAGCCGAGCTGGAATTCGAAGGCAAACTGCGCACCCTGATGGGCGAATACTCCAAGTCCCTGCGCGACATCATCGCCCTGCTGGATCCGGAATCGAAAACCAAAGGCACCCGTGGCGCCGCAGTAAAAACTACCGGCACCAAGCGCGCGCGCAAAGTTAAACAATACAAAAACCCGCATAACGGCGAAGTCATCGAAACCAAAGGTGGCAACCACAAGACTCTGAAAGAGTGGAAAGCCAAGTGGGGCGGTGACGTGGTTGAAGGCTGGGCTACCCTGCTGGGCTAAGCCGCAACGCCTGTCGCAGACTGATTCTGCGGCCCATGAAAAACGCCAGCATACGCTGGCGTTTTTTTATGCCCGGCATTTCATGGGCACACTATGTTCGATTTCAAAGATTCAAACGTTTGCGCAATGCATGGACATAATTCTGCCACTCATTGAGCACTTGATTCTGTATCGGCGTAGCACTAAGCGCCCATTGCTGCGCGGCCTCGGCAAAAGATTGCAGGGTATTAGGCGCGCCCATTTGCGGCTCGGACAAACGCTGCTGACAGAATATTCTCCAGCGTTCTTGCTCCTCGAAATTCAACGTGTCGGGAAAGTTGCGTGCGCGATATCGAAAGAGTAATTCCGGCAGACGTTCATCATCGAACGGCCAGTGCTCTTGCGCTAATTGCGCCGGATCCGCCGTTCTCACTTGCTCGCATAGACGCCGATCGCGATCACCGATAAATCCATCGTACAACTGCTGTTCCGGATCTTCGCTGGGCGTGAAGTCTTCGCTGGCGTAAATCGCCGCGACTTTATCTTTCCAAACTTGTTGTGCGTCACTTAGCCGCAGTGCACGTGCCTGATACAGCGCCATGTCCAGGCCCAGACGCTGCTGATCGTCGGCACGCAACACCGACAACGGCGCCACCACCGGGCAGCGATTGATGTGAATCAGTTTCAGCGGCACCGGCAGTTCACCCTCGGCGAGGTCGTCGCGGCGGGTGTACAGGCGCCGGCGCAGGGTTTCGGCGTCCAGGTCCAGCAAGCCTTGCGGATCAAGGTGCAGGTCACAGACGATCAGCGCATTGCGATTGCGCGGATGCCAGGCCAATGGCAGCACCACACCGACATAGTGCCGCGCCGCCGAGAAGCGTCCGGAGATATGCACCAGCGGTTGCAGCAGGCGAATCTGATCCATGACCTTCTGTTTGCTGCGCAATTGAAACAGCCAGTCATACAACTTCGGCTGTTTCTCGCGGATCAACCGCGCCAGCGCAATGGTGGCGCGCACGTCCGAGAGCGCTTCGTGCGCATGCCCATGGTCGATGTGGTTGGCCGCCGTCAGGCGTTCGAGCTTGAGGGTGACCTTGCCTTCGTCGTCGGTCGGCCAGACCAGGCCATCCGGGCGCAACGCATACGCGGCGCGCACCACATCGATCAGGTCCCAGCGACTGTTGCCGCCCTGCCATTCACGGGCGTAGGGGTCGAAAAAATTGCGGTACAGGCTGTAGCGGGTCATCTCGTCGTCGAAACGCAAGGTGTTGTAACCCGCACCGCAAGTGCCGGGCGCCGCCAGTTGCGCGTGTACGCGGGTCATGAAGTCGGCTTCGCTCAAACCCTGTTCGGCGAGACAGCTCGGGGTGATACCGGTAATGGCGCACGCCGCCGGGTGCGGCAGGATGTCTTCGCTGGGCTGGCAGTAGAGGTTGACCGGTTCGTCGATTTCATTGAGGTCGTGGTCGGTGCGAATCCCGGCGACCTGCAGCGGACGGTCGTTGCGCGGATTGATGCCGGTGGTCTCGTAGTCGTACCAGAAGATTGAAGTCACGGGCGGTTCCTGAACTGAAGATCGGCAAAGTCTAGGCGTTGAACCGCGGTTGCGGCCAGCGCTGTGTCATTCAACCACCGCGCATCACACGATGTGCAATACATAGTTATGTCGTTTTCCCCCAAGAGGCTGCTAGCATCGGACCGACTTCGCATCCCGATCCGGCCCCATCAGGTAGCCCATGCTCGAGAACACAGCACTGCCACGGAAAGCACCGCTGAAACCGCCACTCGATACCCGCTATCAAGTGGAAACCCCGGAGGGCATCGACCTGCCGTTGCGCCCGGCCGGTCTGATGGTGCGCAGCCTCGCTTTCGGCATCGACCTGGGCATTCGCGGGGCCATCCTCGGCGTGCTGTTTCTGCTGCTGGCGTTTCTCGGCCAGCTCGGCATGGGTCTGGGTTCGCTGCTGCTGTTTGCCGTCAGCTGGTGGTACATGGTGCTGTTCGAAGTGTTACGTCAGGGCCGTTCGCCGGGCAAGCAATGGATGGGCCTGCGGGTGATCCACGATGACGGCACACCGATCGGCTGGTCGGCCTCGCTGCTGCGTAACCTGCTGCGTTTTGTCGATCTGCTGCCGTTCGGCTATTTCCTCGGTGCCATCAGTTGCCTGCAACACCCGACCTTCAAACGCCTGGGCGACATCGCCGCCGGCACGCTGGTGGTCTACAGCGAACGCGCCCTGCTCCGCCCGCAATTACCTGACGCCCAGCCACGCAGCTCGCCCGTGCCGCTCAACCTCGGCGAACAACGCGCCTTGCTCGCCTTCGCCGAACGTCAGGCTGAACTGTCGCCGGCGCGGGTCAATGAGCTGGCCGCGCTGCTCGCCCAACCGCTGCACATCTCGGCGCCCAAAGCGGTCAGCGAACTCAATGGCATCGCCCGCGGCTTGTTGGGTCCGACATGAAGCAGAGTCTTTTCGAAGCTCGTCACAAGGCCGAATGGGAGCGCTTCACCCTGGCCCTCGAACGCCTCGAACATGGCAAGGACACCTCGCAGGCAGCCAGTTTCCCCAAGGCTTATCGACGCCTCTGCCAGCATCTGGCGCTGGCGCAGGAGCGCGGTTACAGCAGTTTTCTGATCGACTCGCTGCAACAACTGGTGTTGCGCGGCCACCAGCAGCTGTATCGGCACCGCAGTCGATTCGGCGCCAACCTCCTGGGTTTCATCCTCGCTGACTTTCCTCGACTGGTGCGTGCCGAATGGCCGTTTGTGCTGGCCGCTGGTCTGATGTTTTTCGGCAGCCTGATCGGCTTTGCCTCGCTGGTGTATGCCTTTCCCGAACTGATCTACAACCTGATCCCCGCCGAACAGGTGCGCGACATGCAGAGCATGTACGACCCGGTGGCCGGGCACCTCGGGCGCTCGGCCGAACGGGCGGCCAGCGAAGACTGGGTGATGTTCGGCTATTACGTGATGCACAACATTGGCATCGCCTTTCAGACTTTCGCCAGCGGTTTGCTGCTGGGCGTCGGTAGCGCGTTCTTCCTGTTCTATAACGGCTTGATCATCGGCGCGGTGGCCGGGCACCTGACCGAAATCGGTTTTGGCCAGACGTTCTGGTCGTTCGTGATCGGCCACGGCGCCTTCGAGCTGAGCGCCATTGCCCTGGCGGGCGCGGCGGGGCTAAAGCTCGGCTGGGCAGTGATTGCACCGGGACGGCTGACCCGTGGTGAAGCACTGGTGGAGGCGGCGCGCAAAAGCGTGCTGCTGGTGTGTGGGGTCACGCTGTTCCTGCTGATCGCAGCGTTCATCGAAGCGTATTGGTCGTCGAAGACCGGGGTCACACCGCCGATCAAATATGCGGTCGGTGCCGCATTGTGGCTCGCAGTGGCGGCCTATCTGCTGTTCGCCGGAAGGACACGCCATGCGCCTGAGTGATGCCACCGTGGCGATCCGCCCGCGCAGCACCTGGGAAGCCATGGACCTGGGCGTGCTCATGAGCCAGCAGCATCGACGCCTGCTGATGACCAGTTGGGCCATCGTCACCCTGCCGCTGTTCGCGGTGCTGACGTTGTTGCTATGGGATTCGCCGTCGCTGGCGGTATTCATTTTCTGGTGGCTGAAACCGGCGTACGAACGCCTGCCGCTGTACATCCTGTCCAAAGCCCTGTTCGGCGAAACACCGACACTGAAACAGGCCCTGCGCGAATTTCCTCGACTGCTCAAACCACAATGGCTGGCCAGCCTGACCTGGCGCCGGCTGAGCCTGAGTCGCAGCTTCCTGCTGCCGGTGGTGCAACTCGAAGGCCTCGACGGCACCGCTCGCCAGCAACGCTTGCAAGTGTTGCTGCAACGCAATGCCGGCGCCGCGCAATGGCTGACGATCATCGGCATGCATCTGGAGACCGCACTGTGGATCGGCCTGATGGTGCTGTTCTACATGCTGCTGCCGCAGCAGATTGAAACCGACTGGGACTGGCAATCGCTGATCCTCGACGCCGATCACCATTGGCGTTGGCTGGAACACCTGACCAACGCCTTCTACGCCCTGGTGCTGGTGGTCTGGGAACCGATTTATGTCGCCTGCGGTTTCAGCCTGTATCTGAACCGGCGCACCGCACTGGAAGCGTGGGACATCGAGTTGGTATTCCGTCGTTTGCGCCAGCGTTTGAACAGCAGCGCTCTGGGTTTGCTGTTGGCGGTCTGTCTTTTGCTGCCGGCGGTGCCACCCGTATGGGCTGCAGCCGATCCCGCCAGCGCACCGGAGGCACCCCGCCTGTTGCACCAACCGCTGACCAGTCAGGCTGCGCACGACAGCATCAAGGCGCTGCTCGAACAACCACCGTTCAAGAACAAGGAAAGCGTGACCCGCTATCGCTTTGGCGACGATCCGGCAGCCCCGTCCGAAGCCAAACCCGGTGAGGCGCCGCAATGGCTGAAAACCCTGCTCGGCTGGCTGGACAGTCAGCGCTTCAATGCGCTGGCCGGCCTGATTGAAGTGTTGTTGTGGGGAGCGTTGATCGCCGCTGTGGGCTGGCTGATCTGGCGCTACCGGGAGTTCCTGAGCACCTTCGTCAGTCGCCGGCCGAAGTTGCCCGCCCGCATCAGGCCACCTGCACCGCAGAAGGCATTTGGTCTGGATCTGAACCCGCAATCCTTGCCCGACGACATCGCCGCCAGTGCCGAACAACTCTGGCAAACCCAGCCGCGCGCCGCGCTGGGTCTGCTCTATCGCGGGTTGCTCAGCCGTCTGCTGCACGATTTTGCCCTGACTTTGAAACCCGCCGACACCGAGCATCAGGTGCTGCTGCGGGTCGAGCAATTGCAGCGCCCGGAACTGCTGGCGTTCAGTCGCAGCCTGACACAGCACTGGCAGAACATGGCCTACGGGCATCGCGTGCCGGCGGCGCATCTGCAACAGGAACTGTGTGACGGCTGGCGCGCCTTGTTCGACCATGGAGCGCGCGCTTGAACCGGCGCAACGCGTGGCTGCTCGGCGGGCTGATGGTCGCCCTGCTCGCGGCGTTGAGCGTTTATCTGTACCTCAAGGCGCGGCCCTATCAGGAAGTGATCGATCACGGCCCCTCGCCTCAGGCGCAGGCCAATCCTTATCTGGCGGCAGAACTGTTTTTGCGCGAGCGCGGCCTCAACGTCGGCCAGGCCGAAACGCTGGCGGTGCTGCCGGAAATTGATCCGCGTCGGCACACCCTGCTGTTGTTCGGCGAACGTTCGCGCATGACCCCGCGGCAGGTCGATCAGGTGTTGAACTGGGCCCGCGCCGGTGGGCGCCTGGTGTTCGTGGCCGAAGCGCTGTGGGACAAGCAGGCCAGACAAAGCGATGATCTGTTGCTGGATCGGGTGCAGTTGCACCAGTCCCTGAGCAAGGACCTCAAGGAGCCGCCGGCGGAGCTGGCCGATGATCCGTACCCGAATCTGACCAAGCTCTACCTGGAAGATGAGGACGCTCCCGCCTACGCCGGTTTCGACACCGCGTTCCATCTGGACGATCCGAACAATCTCGCCCAGGCCTGGGCCAACAGCGCCAAGGCCACGCACATGATGCAGCTGCCGTACGGCCTCGGCTCGATCACCGTGGTCACCGATGCCGAACTGTGGAAAACCCCGGCCATCAGCAAGCATGACAACGCATGGCTGCTCTGGTACCTGAGCGCCGACACCGACGTCACGCTGATTTTCAACACGGCGCACGATGGTCTGCTGACCTTGCTCTGGCGTTACTTCCCGCAAGCCATCGTCGCCCTGCTGGCGCTGATCGGCCTCGGCCTGTGGCACGTTGCTGCGCGCCATGGACCACTGCAGGCACCCGCCCCGAGTGGCCGCCGGCAGTTGCAGGAACACCTGCGCGCCAGTGCCGATTTCATCCTGCGCCACAACGGTCAGCACACGCTGTTGCAAGCCCTGCAGCAGGACGTACTGCGCCGTGCCCGCCGCCGTCATCCCGGCTTCGACCAATTGAACGTGGCCGAGCAATGGCTGGTGCTGTCGCGCCTGACCCGCCAGCCGACCCGCGCCATCAGTCAGGCCCTCAGCCCGGTGCCGAAACAGCGCATGAGCAGCGCCGATTTCAGTCGCCAGGTGGCCCACCTGCAAACCTTGAGGAACACGCTATGAGTGAACAGATCGAGCCCGGTAGCGCCAGCCACACCGCCCAGCAACGCCAGCGTGCCAGCCAGTTGGCGCAAGCGCTGCGCGGAGAATTGCAGAAGGCCCTGATCGGCCAGAACAGCGTGATCGACGATGTGCTGACCGCGCTGATCGCCGGCGGTCACGTGCTGCTTGAGGGCGTTCCGGGGCTGGGCAAGACCTTGCTGGTGCGGGCGCTGGCGCGCTGCTTCGGCGGCGAGTTCGCGCGCATCCAGTTCACCCCGGACCTGATGCCCAGCGACGTCACCGGCCACGCGGTGTACGACCTGCACACCGAGCAGTTCAAGCTGCGCAAGGGGCCGCTGTTCACCAACCTGCTGCTGGCCGACGAGATCAACCGCGCACCGGCGAAAACCCAGGCGGCGTTGCTCGAAGCGATGCAGGAGCGCCAGGTCACCCTCGAAGGTCGGGCGCTGCCGATCGCCCAGCCGTTCATGGTGCTCGCCACCCAGAACCCGATCGAGCAGGAAGGCACTTATCCACTGCCGGAGGCCGAACTTGACCGCTTCATGCTCAAAGTGCGCATGGATTACCCGGAGGCCGAGCAAGAGCTGAACATGGTGCGTCAGGTCAGCCGCTCGACCCGCGCCGACATGCTCGACGTGCAGCCGTTGCGCACGGTCCTGCAAGCCAAGGACGTGCAGGCCTTGCAACGCATCGCCAGTGACCTGCCGATCGACGATCAGGTGCTCGATTACGCCGTGCGGCTGGCGCGCAGCACCCGCTCCTGGCCCGGCCTGACCCTCGGCGCCGGGCCGCGCGCCTCGATTGCGCTGGTGCGTTGCGCCCGCGCCCGTGCATTGCTGCGCGGCGGCGAGTTCGTGATTCCCGATGACATCAAGGGTTGCGCGCTCTCGGTGCTGCGCCATCGGGTGCGGGTGGCGCCGGAGCTGGACATCGAAGGTCTGCAGGTCGATCAGGTGCTGCAACAATTGCTCGACCAAGTGCCGGCGCCGCGCTTGTGAAACCGTCACGCCTGCTGCTGATCTGGCTCGCGATTCTGCTGGCCGTCGGCACGCTGCTGGGCACGCTGCAAGCCCTCGACATCGCCGTGCCCGCCACGCTGTTGTCGATCAACTGGGGCTTGCTCCTGGCCCTGCTGGTGCTGGCGATCATCGATTCGCTGCGCCTGAACAACCTGCCCTCGCCGCGCATCCAGCGGCAGATGCCCGGCAGCCTGGCACTCGGCCGTTGGAGCGAGGTGCGGCTGCAGCTCAGCCATGACTTCATCGAGCCGGTCGCGGTGGAGCTTTTCGACCACGTGCCACAGGGCCTGAGCTTCGAAAACCTGCCGCTGGCGATTGAACTGCAACCCGGGCAATTCAGCGCGGTCGGCTATCGCCTGCGCCCGCTCAAGCGCGGGCACTTCAGCTTCGAGCATTGCGAAATCAACCTGCCCAGCCCGTTCGGTCTGTGGACAGGCAAACGCCTGCTCGCCGTGAGCGGCGAGATCCGCGTCTACCCGGACTTCGCAAAGCTCTACGGTGGGCAGTTGTTGGCGGTGGACAACTGGCTCAGCCAGCTCGGTGTGCGCCAGCGCCAGCGTCGCGGGCAGGGTCAGGAATTTCATCAGTTGCGCGAATTTCGCGAGGGCGACAGCCTGCGCCAGATCGACTGGAAAGCCACCGCCCGCCAGCGCACGCCGATTGCCCGCGAGTATGAAGACGAGCGTGATCAACAGATCATGTTCATGCTCGATTGCGGGCGGCAAATGCGCAGCCAGGATGGCGAGCTGTCGCATTTCGACCATGCGCTGAATGCGTGTCTGCTGCTGAGCCATGTCGCGCTGCGTCAGGGCGATGCCGTGGGGCTGAGCACCTTCGCCGTCGCGCAACCGCGTTTTCTCGCGCCGATCAAGGGTTCCAGTCAGCTCAAGGTCCTGCTCAACGCCGTTTATGATCTGGACAGCAGTCAGCGTCCTGCCGACTATTCGACCGCGACCAGCCAGCTGTTGGCCCGGCAGAAGCGCCGGGCGCTGATCGTGCTGTTGACCAACCTGCGTGACGAGGACGCCGAGGACCTGCTCGCCAGCGTCAAACGTCTGAGCCAGCAGCATCAAGTGCTGGTGGTCAGCCTGCGCGAGGAAGCCCTCGACCGCGTGCGCAATGCCCCGGTACAAACACTGCCCGAAGCACTGGCCTATTGCGGCACGGTGGATTACCTCAATGCCCGGGCCGAGCTGCATGAGCAGTTGAATGCTCATGCAGTTCAGGTGCTGGATGTGCGACCCGACGAATTGAGCACCGGGCTGGTTAACCGCTACCTCAACTGGAAGCGCGCTGGGGTCATGTAACCATCCGCCCGTAGCACTCTGACGGCTTAGAAATCGATAGCCCTTTCATACAAGCGACCGCTCATACCAATTTCGATACCCACATAAACTCTGCGACCGCTGACAAAGTTGAATACTTTTATGGTTTTGCCATCCGGTCCGGTGATTGTCGGTTCATATTCGGTATCGTCGAGGCGCCAGAACACAGTTTTTCGCTCAAGCGGCACCTGCCGGCCATCGGTGATGAACACTTCAAAAAGATCTGGCCGAGGTCTCACGATATTGCTGATTCGCGGTGCTTCTGGCCCTACGACTTCGATATCGAACGAGCGTGATTGCGGATAACCGACGACCGAGCACGTCATAGGAAAGATTCCCGATTCATGCATACGCACGTTATTCAAAGTGGACACACCCGCAGGGCTGGTAACAGTCGATCTGATTTCGCCGTTGACATTCCAATCGACGGTCAACCCGCCCCAACCTAGACTGTCGCTCGAACTGACAATTGTCACTTGGCCTGAAACATAATCATTGGGATAAACCACTGCCGGGCCAACTGCAAATCTGTCAATGACCGGCCCGATCTCGACATCCAACGCGAGCAACGCGCTGTCCCATCCACCCAAGCCACCGCGTACCACAGCGGACAAAATCAGCTCGCCTGAGCTGGCGAGGTCGAACCGCACAGTCGCCTTGCCCATTGCATCGGTAACCGCCGATGGAAGTGCCACAGCATCAAGGTCCCACATGACTTCAACGCCGCCAAGCGGGTGCCGGTCAATTGCCGACACGACCGTCACTTGGGCTTCCACTTCAGCGCCCGGATAATTGGCGGAGCGAATCATGATCAGCTCAATAATTTCCCGCGGCTCCTGCAAGGTATACGGCAACTCGACTGACTCCAGATACGCGGCGTCCTCCAACGTAGCCGTGACCACCGCCGCACCCGGGGTCTGGGGCTTGAACCGTACACGGGCCAAACCATAAAAGTCGGTCTGGCTGGTGACTGTACCCAAGTCGTTGTTGCGCCAGGTGACGACCACCCCCGCGATGCCCTTACCGGTGATGGACGAAACCACGGTGACCTGCTCGACCAGTTCCTGCCCCCACTCCAGCACATGCTGGAGGCTGCTACTGGCAGCAAATTTCAATACCTGCACGCCCTCCCCCAGCGACATCGCATTGGCCGGTGACAGGCTGGCGAGGCGCTCCGCCCCCAAGCGCAGCGCGAAGCCACCGTCCTTCAGGTCGGCGCAACGCAGGGAATAGCGCAAACCGATTGCCGAGGGCCGGCGCGATGCGCCGAGCGCAGGTTCGAAACTCAGACCCAGTTCCGCAGGGCCGGTGCCGGTCAAGCCCAAGGTCAGTTCCTGGTCGAACAACGGGCTGCCATCCGGAAGCAGTACTTCGATGGCATGTGAGCCATTGCGTCGCGGAAAGTACGTGTGACTGCCCCATGGATGTTCATCATGCCCATCGAAACGCACCCGCACATCCTCCCAAGGGTTACGGGCAAGCGCCGTAAAGGGCAGGGCACGTTGCTCTTCGTAGCCATCGAACGGGCTGTGCACATTGGCCACGACGTTCTGCTGACCGTGACTGCTCGGCACCAGGCCAAACCCGGACCAGCCCAGTTCGTCGCTGACGACGCTGTCTGAACTGTCAGCGGATTTCCACTGCACCGCCACCTGCGCCACCGCTTGCCCGGTGAATGCCGAAACCACCCTGACCCAGCTCCAGGCTTTATCCTTGCCGATGACGGCGTCAACCGCTGACTCACGCCAGTCTTCGATTCGCAGCTTGTTGTGAGCGAGCTGCATCGGATTGGTGCTCATAGAGCGATCCAGGGCAGACAAGAAAAGCCCCACACTAAAGGCGCCGGAGACCTTGCTCGAGGTGAAATCCAGACTCCAGCCAACACCACCGTCACTGATTTTTTGAGCTTGATCGAGTGGCGGTTCAATGCTCGCTTCCAGGTCATCAGCCGGGGTGCCTTGCCACACCAGCGTTGCCTGCAGGCCCACCAGCGGGCTCAAGGCATTGGGCAGATAGCGCAAGGTGTGCGTGGCCCCGATGCAGGGAAACATTTTCTGACTGGCGCTTGTCGCAGTCACCTGATCCAGCATCAACGTCAGTTCATCCATAAGCTCTGTGGAGATCAGCCGACCGAACAACTCCCGGGGCGCGGTAAGCCCCGGGGTCTTCAAGGCCAGACTGAACAGGCTGCTGGTACTCGACGCGATCTGTGAACTGAAGCGCCATTCCAGCCCCAATGGCCCAAGCCTCAACGGCTTGTCGATATCCGAGACGATCAAGCCGTTCCCCGGCGGCTCGCCACGCCATTGCAGTGTGACCATCTCTCCATCCAGCGTACTGCCGGGCGTGATTTCTATCCGCAAGGTGTGCGGCTCACCGCGCCAGCACAGCAGGCCCAATTCGGTCAGGTCAACCTCATTGCCGTCAAACAGGATGTTGATTTTGCTTTTCCAGGGACTGCTCTGCAGTGCCTTGACCGCAAACGGTCGCTCCACCGGCACCGCTTCGTCATGCGCCCGCACGCGGGCGGTCACCACCAGCTCACCGTCACGGCTCGGTTGATACAACACGCTGGCCCAGCCACCGATCCCCGATCGGGTGGCAATCGTGCCTTCGGGAGTCTGCCAGTCCACCCGTGCATTGTTGACCGGATCGCCGTTGCCGCCGGTGACCACATGCATCACCTGCACCCGCAACAGAACACTTTCGCCTTCGTCCACAACGGGAAATTTGTTGGCCTCCTGAACGTCGCCAATGCGCACTAGATTGCGTGCCAGTGACATCGGTTTTCTGCTGGAGGGCAACAGCAGCTTCGAACACAGCAACTGCAAGTGGAAGCGACCGTCGAGTTTGTCCTGGCAGATCAAATCCCAGTTCAGGTCTGTTGTGCCTACAGGTATCGAGGCTTCAAGCTCCGGGCGCAGTTGCACGCCCAACTGTGCGGCGCTATCGCCTTCCCAATGCAATGCCATCGTGGAGCCACGTAACACTTCAGGCACCCGCACGCTCAGTTGATAGGTCGAGCCACGGTTGGGATAGCCGGTCTTCTGCGCCCAGGGCAAGGCGTTGCTGTCTACCACCGCCAGAACGTCCTTCCATGGATCGGTCGCCAGCACCTGAACGTCCAGCGTCGTGGTTTCCACCCCACTGGAATAGTAGGGGCTTGCCACCGAAGCCTGGATAGCAAGTTTTCCAGCAGCCGTTGGCAGATACTCAAAATATGCCCAGCCCTCGGCGTCGGTCGGTGTCGTGCTCAGCACCCCCAGCCCTTCGGTGGTCCAGGTCACCGTGCGCCCGGCCAGAAACTGACCGGTGTACCAGGAGGCCACTCGCACCCCCAGACGCACCGATTGCGTCAACTCCAGCACCGGGAAATACGCGGCCTCCAGCACCTCACGGAACACCAGCCGGTGATGCCCCAGCGAGACCTGCATCGAATACGGCTCGGCGGTGTACTGGTTCACCAGTTGCATCGTGAACAGGTAAGGATCCTGATCACCGATCAGCGGGCACTGCAGGTTCCACGGCAAATCCAGCGGTTGATCGACGCCCCAGTCAGGCGTTGCGATAACCGCGCCTTGTGGATTGTCATCGCTCACCAATGCAGCTTTGGTGTGCAGCCAGGGGCTGTCGGGGTCGGGTACGAACGCAAGCTGGTGCTGGAAGCTCCCGTCCGCGCCCAGGCAGAGGTGAACCAGCTTGCCGGATGACGATTGCTCCGCGTCTACCTTCACCGTCTGCATTCGCGCGGGCTCAAGTTGCAAGTCCAGGCGAATCCGAGTGATCAAAACCTGAGAGTTATCGTCCTCGGGATCATTACCCGGAGCGACCACTGTGACGTAAATCTTGTCCTGGCGCTGCAACGGCAAATCGAGCTCGGCGTTGTACTTGAGCGGTCTGAATTCCAGCGGCAACCCTTGAGTGATCCGTGCCTGGTCCTCTTCAAGGTTACGAGGGCTGCCGGGCGGCAACGGGATTTCTCTAAGGATGGTTCCACCTTCATCAGTGAACATCATGCGGCCCGCTTCGGTATGCCGCGTTTCATACAGGAAAATCAGCACATACCTGGCTCCGGCGCTCGGCGTTACAGGTACGGACATTTCCTGAAAGGCAGAGGCAAGGTTTGCTACTGAAAGCATCCTGATCTGTGTGCCTTCGTACGGCTCGCCCACGACCGAAACCCAGCGGCCGTTAACCGGCCCCTTTTCCCAATGGCTCAAGGCCTCACGGAAATCACCATTGCGCACCAGACTTTCATTAGCCTGAATGACGGGTTCAACCATGATGGCCTGCTCCTTTGATATTGCCTGACTGGCGGGACGTCAGCGCCCGGGTGACCAGGTCTTTGACGGCAAGGGTAAACGTCGGCTCACCGGCCTTGGCCGTGTATCGGACGCGCAGAATGATGTCGGTGAGTGATTTGAGCATCGGCGCTTGCGGCTCGCACTCGGGCCAGGGAAAGTGCAACTGCCAGCGCGAGACCGCACCGGTGTTCTCGAACGGGTTGAGCAAGCCTTCATCCGGTTTGCCGGCGTTCATGCCGGTGTCGGCGATCCCCACGGATAAACCGATTTGCTGGCCACTGCGCAGATTGAACAGCACCTCGACCGGCGCCACCTTGCCCGCCGGCTGATGCAGGTACTCGACCGAGCGCGCCGAGGCCTGGGTAGCGGTCATGCTGCCGACCTGCAGCAGCGTCGCCTGTACATCCTGATAAGGTCCGAGCAGTACGGGCAGGTCGACCTCGACCAGATTGAGCAGCCGGCAATACTCGCCCGGGTGATCGCGATCGAATGACAACTGCGTCAGCTGGAACTCCAGCACGCCCTTTTTGATCAACTCGGCCAGCGCGTGGGTCCAGTCGGAGAATCCCGTCTGCGGATCAACCTTGTCATCGAACAGCCGTCGCAGCGAAATGGTCTTGACCCGCTCCAGACGGCGCTCATGGCTTTGCAGGTACAGGCGATCCATGCGCAGCAGGTACTCGCGCAAGTGTTCACCGGCAGTCAGTCCATGACGGTTGTCCAGCCAGACCTGCGGCAACGCCTCAGCGGTTTCGTAATCGCCGGTTTCAGCACTCAATGACGACCGGGCACTCAGGCACAGACTGACCACCGCATCGTAAGCCTGGTAGTGCAAGGCCTTGAGCTGGCCCAGCAGCCAGCCGAACAATTCTGCGTTGGTCGCGCGTTTCTTCAGGTAGTTGTAGAGCGCCAGTGCCTGACCGTTGGCCCGCAGGGTTTGCTCCAGACTCGTTCTGGCGGCATCGAGGGCGAATGTCTGCGCAGTGATCTGCTCGGCGATTGCCCCGACCTCGGCCAGTGCCTGATCTCGTTGCAACTCCCACTCTCTGCGGCGCAGGCGGTAGCTTTCGGTGATGGCTTGTTTATCCGCGTCGATCTGCAACAGCATCGCGCTGATTTCCAGACCAAAGACCACAGCATCCGCAGCTTTTTCCAAACGATGCCCACCGACAGCCGCGCCGCCAATGTTCGGTGGAGCCGCCAATGCCGCGCCTACAGACTTGATCGCGTGCAGCCCGGTGTTGATCCCTTTGACCATCGCCAGTTTGTCCATGATCTGATATTCGGCATCGCTGATGTGTTCGTAGTGCCAGGCTTTGTATCGATCGGCCCGTTGCTGGGCCATGGCCTGACTCTGGCCGAGGGCCGTGAGGCTGGCTTCAAGCTGGGCAATGGATTGCTCTTGAACCGCGCGGGCGTAGTCGCCCAGCTCCTTGAGGTGCTCTTGCTGCAGTTCTTCCTGTTCCGCCCGGTCGCGCTGTTCCAGCAGACGCAATACCTGGCTGCCGTACTCCTGCAGTGTCTGCACGGCGCGCAACGCCGCCTCGTAGCTGACGCGCCAGCGAAAGGCCCCCACCACCAGACGTCCGCCCATCGGCCGCGGCATGCCGACTCCGCCAGCGGCCAGATCGCGCAACAATTGATTGGGATCGGTGGGCGGGCTGAACAGCGGAACGTCCAGTGGTTTACCGTCAAGGGTCAGGTTGTTGCGCAAGTTGCTCAGGCGCTGCCCCGGCAAGTCGAACAGCTCAAGCAACTGCTCATTGATCGGCAGTTTGAACGACTCGTTCGCCAGCAGGCCCATCAACGGTGACGCTTCGGCGGCTGGAGGAATGTCAGCCAGGGAAAACTGCAGCTCCTGCTCGAACTGCTCAAGCGCCGGGCGGCTCGTGCTCTGGTCCAGCAAGGCTTCTACCGTCTGCGTTTGCCAACGGGTTACTGCCCGGGCGGAAGGTGGCTTGCCCATCAGAAACTGCGCCTGCACGTAACACAGTTTTGCCGCCACCAGCGCATCGCGGGTGAGCTGGCGGTAATACCAGTCGCCCCACGCCACCAGGTTCTTCACATACTCGGTGAACACCAGAATCTGGTAGTGCTGGGGTGCGGCATAGGCAATCGCATCCGGATCGGTCGGCAGCAAGGCTTCGACGCCCACATTCCCCACACCGGCCAAAGGCCGGCAACGCCAGTATTCAGGCCTCGGCGGCGCATTCCCTGGTTTTTCCGGGTCTCGCGAATCTTGCGGATCGAACACGTAATGGGACCAGCTTTGCGCTTCCAGGTAGCGATCCTCGGCCCGCAGACGGGCCGCCACCAGATGCGGCAGATGAAAAAACAGCTCCCAGAAATACAGACCGTTGGCCCCGTCGAACGCCCCGTTCGGCTCGGCGATCGCCCCCCCGTCTGGAGGCGGTTCCGTCAGGAACTGGGTCTCCCAGTCGAGTACGGCATCCATGGAAATATTGCTCAGTTGCACCAGCTCCGGGCCGAACAGCGAGCTCAAGCGCGCGCGCTGCAACATTCCGGGCTGCCTGAAACCGATGAACTGCGCTGCATCCAGCGCGTTCTTTTCCAGAGTCGGCGGTTCGAAACGGGTGATCTTGGTGAGTGAGACGGTAAAGGTCTTGCTGCCTTGGCCCGTGCCGCTCAAGGTAAATTCGGCCAGCCCGGTAAATCCGCCTTTCGGGCGTTGCAGTTTCATCCACTCAGTAGCCCAACCACCCGCGACGGGCTGCTGGCCTTTGGTTTCTGTCGGGTCATCCCCGGCCGGATTGTTCAGCTTCAAGGTAAAATCGACCTTCTCATCTCCAACCGGAGACCGCGCCCGGCACAGGCCTCTAACCCACAGATAGTCGTCTGTTTCTACCTCCGAAAACACCGCCTGCAGCCCGTAATAAGCCGTCAGATCCCCCGAGGTCTCACTCTTGATCTCGACCACCGGCTGATTTTTCGGCGTCAGTGCATGCTGCAAGGTCAGGACATCGTTGAAGCGATGAATAGCTAGATGATCGAGCCAACTGCCGTCGTCTTCGGCCATCGGCCGGAAGAGCACATCTCGGGATGCTCGCACCCTCAGACCCGTCGGGCTGATGAGCAATACACCCAGCCGTCCCTTGGGGTGAATGAGGTCATCGGCCAACGTCGTCGCGAGCAACCGGGCACCCGCGCTGTTGTCGCTGTTCTGGTCAGCGCTATACAAGCTCAGCGGTGCCGACCATTCTGCGTTCTGGCTCATGAACGCCAGGTTGATATCCAGTCTGGGGGCCAAATAGCCCTCGCTCCCCTTGATACCCACCGGGTCGCGCCACTCAGCCCACACCAGACACAAACGCCCGCCCCAGAACAGCGGCCGCATATCCAGGACTCTATTCCCCACCGGAATGTCGACAGGTTGCCATTCACTCCATGCCGCCGGGTTGACCGGATTGCCGGAAGCGGTGAGCTCGATGTCGGCCTTGCGCCAGAAATACTGAAACGGCTGCACCCGCTGCCGGCCGACAAAATAGTAAGTGGCATCGCTTGCCGAATCGCCGTCCAGACAGGCGCTGATGACATCCAGGTTGCAGGTCTGCTCGAATGCCTTGAGGTATTGCTGCGAGGCACGCTGCACCGAATCGCCGGTCAGCCGCGCCTGATTCAAGTCATTTTCCAGTGCCTTGAACAGGCGGGTCTTGCGCTGCCGCACGAAGGGGTTGATGAAGTTTTCCGGATAGACCGCGATCAACGCCAGCGCCGCCCAGTCGGGGTAATTGCTGTACAACTCCCAGAGTTTCAGGTCCTGCGCCGGAAAAGCCGTGTTTTTATAGCCCGGCTCAAGCTTGCGATACGCCGCATGAATGAATTGCTGCGCGCAACTGGTCGCCTCGGCGACCCACGAACTTTGCACCGGGTAGTTGTCCAGCGGGTCCATGCGCAACAGCTCGAACAGATCCTGCGGCGTTTTTACAAAGGAGTAGTGGGTCCTGGCAGCCTGACCGATGCAGTAATCGACCAGTGCTGCGCGGCGTTTTTCCAACAATGGAGCCAGATTGCGTTGAGTCATGGTCTTGTCCTGCATCCTGAGGTGAACGCTGCGTCAACCAACACGGTCATTGGTGAGTCAGTGCTTCGTTGAAGGTGATGTGTTCAAAAACTGTTTCTCTTTCACTGGCATCGCAATGCGCGCTGAAAATGAACTTGCCGCCGGAGGAACTCGACACGTAAACCCGTGTAACACCCTCGAAGTCGGCGTAATTCTGCCCGGGGCGGATCACCGCCGAGCCGCTACTGCCGCTCGCAGGTTCGACGGACCAGCGCACCAGACGGTTGCGCCCGGGGTTTTGATATTCGTCGCGCAGCGTGGCGTACAGCTCGACTTCCTGCCCCGCCGGAACCGGTTCCAGCGGCACCTGGGCAGTTAATGGTGCGGGGAAGAACAGCGTCTCGCCGTCATCGGAGATATTGATGGTCGGAGCCTGTTGCGCGTCGATCAGGTCAAGCCAGAACAGTGGCGTTTCCTGCCCCATGACCTTGCCCGGCAGATACTCGACCGTCACCGTTCCATCGAATTCAGTGGCCTTGGCCACAATCGTACCGAGGCTCACTTGCCAGTACACATTGACGCCACTTAATGGCTGGTTGTCGGCGTCCTTGAGGGTCACGGTCAACAGGACTTTCTCGCCGGTTTTACCGGCCACCACCTCGGTCTTGTCCACGACACAGGTCATGGTGACCAGCGGTTGAGTCACTTCATCGGCAAAGGCAACCACCGATTCACGGGTGGCTGAAAGGCTGAGCAGCGCGCGCTCGGCGGCGAATCGATACTTGTCCTTGTCTACTTCCTCCGGCAGATTTCCCACGAGAAAAATAGTCAGGGCGTCCATGCCGCTGTGCCGGGCCAACACGCGGATGCGCATCAGCAAATCGAGCTGGGGCAGAGTCTTGAGGATCTTCAGCGCAGGGTCGATGCGGCTGACACACTCACGCACTTCTTGCACGCTCCAGTCGAAAAACGCCGCCAGCCGCAACGCTGCCGCGTCCTGTGCCAGCCGCAGCGCATGGGATGACAGGGGCGTGGGCAATGCGTTGACCTGACGCAGGTAGTCGAGCAGTTTGCCGGCCGGTTGCTCGCTCAACTCGAAGGCCCGTCCCAGCGCGCTCAGGTAATACAGGGTGCGGATCGACAGCAGGTGCCGATCGTCCTGAGCCATCCAGGCCTTGTGGCCATATCGCAGAAAGTCTTCGAGCAATACCGCAGACAGTTCCAGCTTGCTCGCCACCGCACTGCGCCGTCGCACATCAGCCAGCAAGCTCAGCAGCGGGTCGGGTTGCTCTGCGGCGCGTCCAGCGGGACTGGGTGTCTCAGTTGCATCACGATCGGCACGCGCGCTGACCTGCGACAACAACTGATAAACCGTGGACTGCGCCCAGGTCAGCATGAGCAACCCGCGTTCGGTATCAAGGCCGGTGTACACCGCCAGACACTCACGGGCGACCGAGACCTGCGCCTCCCGCGCCTGCAACAGCACGCCGAGCATGCGCTCGACAAGAACGCCCCGCACACTGGCGTCGTTCTCGCCCA
The DNA here is from genome assembly GCF_030209055.1 of Pseudomonas sp. lyk4-TYG-107. Lineage (NCBI taxonomy): Bacteria > Pseudomonadati > Pseudomonadota > Gammaproteobacteria > Pseudomonadales > Pseudomonadaceae > Pseudomonas > Pseudomonas sp. lyk4-TYG-107. The sequence goes on along the minus strand of NZ_JARVST010000007.1, from coordinate 70,732 downwards.
GCCCTTCTCTGATTGCCTGGTCGAACCTTACCCGGGCACGGTTCAGGTAGTCGGTCTCGGGTAATTGCAGGTCGATGACCAGACCCGCCGGGTCGACCAGTTCGGTCAACAATCGCAGCCAGTCCAGCCCCTCCAGTGAGGGAACGCCAGCCATCGATAGCCCGGCATTGTTGAACAGCGCCGCAGGCAGCAGGTTGCGGATCTGCTCGAACAACTGCTGCTCAGCCTGCGTGGCAACCGCCAGGGCCTGCAGCGGTGCCACTTGCTGTAGCATCCACAGCACAGGAATCTCGCGATCCTTGCACCAGGACACGCAGGAGTGCAGGGCGTAAATCAGATTGAGCACGTCCGGTGTGGTTTCGCTATTGAGCCGTGCGTGTACCTGCGGCAAGCCTGCCAGGCCGTCAACCCAGCTCTCACCGCCCAACAGCGTCAGCATCAGCACGCCTTCGACCGGGGTAATCCCCAGCAGCCGTGGCAACTTCACCAACCGGTAGAAACTCGATATGACTGCCGTGGTGCGCTCCAGCGTGCCGCTGAACCCGTGCGCCCGTTCGATTGCGACCGCAAGGTAAGCATAAGTCTGCAGATCGATGCCCAATCCGCTGCACAACTGGCTGATCGTCAGCTCCGCGACACCCTGCACCGGCAGCGTCGCAAACGTTGCGCCGTCCAGCAGCAGGGGCTGGCGATAATTGCCCTGGCTGTTGAAAGTGCGATCGAACAGTGACAACACATTGGCACGACCGTAAATCGAGATTTCATCGATAAATGCCGCGAAATCCTCTGCCGAACAGCCATAGCGTTCACGCAGCGACTGAAACAGGCCCAGCGCATGCACCTGATGGGTGGAAATCCACCACGGATTTGCTGGTATCGCATGACGGGCCTCTGCCCTGATCGCCGCCGTCAACAACGCATCCACCTGCTCGCTCGGTAACTCCAGCCATCGATCCAGGCGCAACTTGCGATTCATTCGTTCGTAGCGGTCAATAATTTCCGGGGCTTGCGTAAAACGGTGCAGGAACTCTTTGCCGACCTCCCTGTAATCAATGCTCAGGGCCGGGATGGTCGCGGCGTTTAGATAGACGGAGCCGGATCGCTGGCTCTCGTCAGCGCCCGGTTGCTCGCTGTCATACACGCTGACGTTGGCCGAACGCGTCGGGGCGAATTCGCGAATCGACAGCAACGCCTCGATATCCCGGGTGTCCAGCCCCGTTCGCTCGCCAAAGAATTTCACCTGATTGAGATTTAGCCAGTCGGTCCCAGGCGCTCCAAAGTTGCATTGGTAATAGTCGTCCCTTGCGTCGGTATCACCAGGTTTTATCGGAGCCTCCGTCAGCAATTTACGCTGATAAGGCCCCAGCCGCGACGCATGGGTAAAGGCGCGCCCGGCATCGTTGTCCCATGCCTCGGGCTGCAGGAAATAGGGATAGGCCAGATCCACCATGTGAGCGATATTGCCCACCGACAGGCCATGTTCACGGGCGACAAAATCAAGCGTGACCCAATGCTGGTAATACGGCAGGCCATTGGGGTAACGGGTCTGGATCAGTGCCTCTTCGAAGTCCGGAGCGCTATCGTTTTCTTCGATAAACGTTTCGAGCACCGGGACGATGATGTCCAGCGCCGACACTGCCTGATGCACGGCATTGAAGTCGACCAGCAGCTTTTTCAGATCCTGACGGCGCTCATGCAAATCGAGCTTTTGCTCGCCGCCAATGGCGTGGATTCTGTCCTCGATCCAGCGCAACAACTCGATCAGGTAAGCCACCGGAGATGCGATTGACTCCAGGGCTTGCGGTGGGCACAACCCATCGAAATTGGTCGAGAACAAACTCTCGTAGCTCGGTCCCGCGACCATCGACAACAGACCGCTGTCGGGGCGCGTGACCCGGGCCTGCGAACCGCGCAACGAGTGTTCGATGAACTGGCGCCGGACAAACACCGCCAGGCTATTGGCCCTGCGTAAAAAGGCCCGCGCGTCGTCGGGATTCATCCGGTAATGGCTGACCAGCCCCTGAACGCCTTGCTCGACCAGCGGAAAAATCGAACCGCCGTTTTCGAGGTAATTGCAAAAATCGGTATAGGTTTCGCGCTGTTGATCGCTGAACACTTGCCTCAGCAACTGCTGCACTGGACGGATCACAGGCTCGGTCATGGTCTTGCTCCCGGTGGAGTCGAAGTCACCTCGGAACGCTCGCTTTCAATCCAGTCGGAAAGGGTCGAGCCATCCGCAGCGTCGGTGATGGTCTGTTGGAATCGGTACCACTGGCCGCCTGGGCGCAAGGCGTGCGATGCCTCGCCGCGCCAGCCTTGATCGGTGACGGCAATGTCTTCGCTCAAGACTTGATCAGGGTCGTGCCAGGTCACCACGCGCCCCACGCCCGTGCGGCCCTTACCGACGAAGCGCAGCGGATTTTCGACCCAGCGTCCCGGCGCCGGCTCATCAATCTCGGGCAGGTAAGTGCCGAGCTCCACTGGATGTGCAGCCGAGGGGGCAGACTCGAAGCCATCACACGAAGACACCGCCACCAACTGCGCAGTGCCAACGGACTGCCCCGTTTCAAGCGTCAGCGACCAGGTACGATCCTCGAGCACCGGAGCGCTTGCGCGTACCGAGCCCTTGCTGCCCGTCAGCGTCACCAGCACTGTGTCACCGGGATAGCCGAAGCCGGACACAACAACCCGACGACCGACGTGCACACCTCGCCCGGGGCTTTCAATAACCGGCGCGGCGGGCACCACTTTGAAACTGCGCACAAGACTTTCCTTCGACTCATGATTGTCGAAGAATTGCCGGGCCTTCACCTTGTAGTTGCCGACCGGCAACGTTACGTCGGCAAACCAATCGCCCTTGGCGTCTATCGAGACTTTATCGAGCAGGATTTCGCTCGGACTTTCACGCCAGATCGTCACGCGGCCAAGGGGTTCGCCGGTGCCACGAAGCGTCGAGGTGCGCGCCAGCGATTGATGCTCCTCCGGCACCGTGATGACCGGCGGCACCAGCACCACAAAAAAACTGCGCACGGCGCTGGGCAGAGAGGGTCTGCCGGCGATGGTTTGCACGGCATCGATCTGGTATTTGCGGAACTCGAGTTTTTTCAGCTCGATGAACCAGTCGCCATGAGCGGTCAGCCGTTTCGGCTCACCCAGACTCCAGCCGAATTGCGCGTCCCGCAGTTGCAATGTGGCACCCTTATAGGCGTTGATGCCGTGCACTTTCATGTCGTAGTGGGTGTCTGCGTTTTCCTCCGGCGCGGTGATCACCGGTTTCTCCGGACTGACCGAGAACGTTTGCGAGGCTGGCGGCGACGGATGCCCGGCGACGGTCTGGATCACCGTCACGGTGTGCTGCTCGTCCGGAGCAAACCCGGCGTCGCGTTTGAAGGTCCATGTGCCACTGCTTCCATCAGGTTTGTGCTCGGTCGCACTGTCGCTGTACTTCAGGCTCAGTGTCGCGCCGGGCCAGCAGGTGCCGGAGATTTTCGGCGAGAGTCCATCGTCTTCGACGGCAGTGATGATGGGTGCCAGCAGCGGCACGGTGATGGTCATTTCCACCGGATCGGAGGCGAAAGCGTCTTTGGACTGCACCACCAGGACGATTCTGCTGGTATTCGGCTGCCAGGGTGTCGATGCCTCTGCCGTCCAGCCCTGGCCCGTCACGGGCGCGGGTGGTGCAATGGCGGCGCCGGTCTGCTTGTCCGTCACTTGCACTGTGGCGCCGGCTATCCCTCTGCCAGTGACACGCGGCTTGTAGTCGACAATGGTAAAAGCCAGCTCGGTCGGCGGTGGGAAACGGTCGATATTGATGACCAGCTCAACAGCGTCCGACACCGCCGCACCGAGCTTCTGCACCACACGCGCGGTGCGGGTCGAACCCGGTGCCCACGCCTCGAAGGCACGGGTCAACCAGCCCTGATTCGTGACCTGCGTCGATGGCGCGAGCGCAGCGCCGGTCGCCTTGTCGGTGACCTCGACAGATGCCCCTGCAATACCTTCGCCGATGAATGTCGGCGTGTAGAGGTCATTGGTGTATCTCACTGCAGAGGGTGGTGGAAGTTTCGATGAAGCCTTGAAATGGTATTCATGCGAGGGAATCCAGCCACCAGCATTGTCGTCAACTTTCTGCACGACCTTCAGATCGTAGTCGCCGATGGGCCAGTACTGTGAAGTCGTTCTCCAACTGCCTGCGGTCACGACAACGGCAGATGGCGGCGTAGCTCCTATCGGACCTCGGACAATCGTGATCTCGACCGTGGCGCCGGTAAAACCTGCGCCGGAAAACTCGATGGTGGTGAGGGACGGGTAGGTGAAGTTGATTGTGCTCGGTATTGGGGGGCGGACTTTGAACGAACGGGCCACACTCACTTCCGAAGGGACGCCAGATACCGTTTGCTGCGCCACAACCGTAAAGCGGCCCGGCGGTATGTCGCGGGTGAACGTTGTAACCCTCCATCTTCCGTTGGCATCAGCAATGCCCTGGCCGACCTTGAATGAATGTTCGAGATCCTTGAGGACTTCGACGGTCGCACCTGAAACAGCCCTCCCCCCTTCTATCGGACCTCTCGGATCGGTCTCCGTTGATTCGGATGGCGTCGTGATTGTCGGCTGCAGAAGCAAGGTGAAGAATTGTTGAGCGGTCCAATCATCCATGCCTCTGTGGCCAGCCGTGATATCGACGCGACCGCCGTCAGGGTAGTTGGACTGGTTGAATGATGCTTCCCACGTATCGTCAGGCTTGACGGTTGTCGTGGCGTGTAACACGCCGCCCCCCGGGGTCATCACATCGATGACTTTGCCTGGCGTACCTCGGCCTTTGATCAGCAATCCGCTGGCCGACTTGAGTACCGCACTGTTTGCCGGAGAGTCGATACGTGGTGCCACGTACCTTGGCTTGAGGGTAACGGTATTGGACTTACCGGAGTTCTGGTTGCCAATGATTTGTACGGCGTAGAAATCCAAAAAGCCGGGCGGCAACACGATGGAGGTATTCCACCTCCCGTTGTTCTGGACAGGAGCAGTACCCAATGAAATTTCAGCATTGTTAAACTGCCACCTCAAATGAATTGTGCCGGGGACAAGCCCGTTGCTACCGGATACAGTGAACGGCTTCTCGACATCGATCTCGGTTCCGGAAGTGGGAACCTCGATAATCGGTTTCTGTGCTGGATAGATATCAAGGCCCCACCCTTCGTGGGGTTCAACATCGTTGTTGGTTCCGTCGTAGTTAACCCGGATTGCCAGCGACACGCCAAAATCAGGAGGACCGAGCGGGGAGTCGAGAAAAATTTCGTAAGCGTGCCATTGGTTGTCCTGAAGCATGGAGTCAGGGGAGTCCTTGCGAACCCAGTTACGAGCTTGAAGACCCACATCTATATTGGCGCGATTCCAGTTCCCGGAGCGCGTGGTCATCTTGTAACGCAAGGTCTTCACATAGATGCGGCCTGATTCGAACTTGTACCGGCACACCATTTGAGTTTGCAGCTGCGGCACTCTGGGGTGTGTCTGGTAAAGCGATGTTTCGACCGCATCCGCCCAGAACACCTCGGAAAACTGCGCTCCGTCGCCCAGTTCCTTGAGTGATCCGTCTGCCAGTTTCGTGACCTGAGCGACAGAGGTCTGAACCTTTTCGGTATCAAGCCAGGCTCGTCCTTTCTCGTCGTCCTCGACGGTTTCGTTCATGTCGGCAATGCTCCGGGCAATGGGTCGCTCACGTTGTGGGATTAACATACGTGTGCTCATTGCACGCGACCACTGTCAGAACTGACAGTCCAAAAGATCCAATTCATCTAAAAAAACATTGCTTGATTACTAGAACAGCTAAGTCTTTCCACGCCCTACTTCGACACGCGCAGCAAACTACAACGCCTTGCGCCTTTGCCTACAGATCCGCCAGAATCCGCCGGCTTGTGCGCTTTGCCGATGCCCCGTAACGTGGTCCGTGCCGCTGCCAATCAGTGGTCGGGTTTAGTCGCCCGGGAGATACTGCGAAAGGTGCATAAGTGTCATTAAGTCGGGTATTCCCTATCCCCGCACTCAATGGTGGCTGTGCGCAGGGCGCCCTCGGGCGCGCCGGTTTTTTCGTAGTCCTCCCGGTCGACTAACCTGCGTCCAGCCGCCACCCCTCGTTTAGTCGCGAGACGGTGGCCGCTTCATCAGAGGATCTACGATCATGTTCAAACCGACTCCGAATCCACCCGAAACCGATACCGTTTCCCCCTATCAATCCTCCGATTCAAAAAAGCTCCACGAAGCCGCCGAGCGTGCCCTCGATCACTACCTCAAACCTGAACCGCCCTCGCGCAATTCCGTGGATCGTGGCATGCAGATGTTCCGGGTCGCGCCCGACATCAATCCCGAAGCGATCGCCATCCAGACCTACGAAACCTTTTCGTCGGTGAGCATTCTGCTGCTGGATCTGGCGGACAGCCTGGAAGACAAACCACGGCATCTGGCGATGGCGATTTATCAATTGAGCGAGATGGGGTTATTGCTGGCGGAGAAGACGCTGGACAGTGAGCGGGCGATTGCTGTGGGTTAGCCTTTGGAGAAGCGTTGTCCGGGCTGATGCCTTCGCGGGCAAGCCCGCTCCCACAGGGATTTGTGGTGTGCACAAATGCTTTGATCAACTCCGGACACTGTGGGAGCGGGCTTGCCCGCGATAGCAATCATGCGAGCGTCGCCGAAGTCAGGCAGAGGCCGGCAATGGCTGGAAGCTGAAGTACTGACGCAACGCCTCGACCAGTTGCGCATACTCCGGGGGCGGGCGCTGCAGGCTGAACCCGGCGTCGTAATGCAGGGGCGTCGCGTCTTCGTGGCACCACAGGCAGCACGCCGTGAGGTCGATGACCTGCTGACAGCCGTCGCTGAATGGCAGTTTGAGACGCAGACTGAAATCGACGCCGATCATCATCGGCAACTGGCTGATGAGCATCAGCCCGTCCTCGGACACGTTGCCCAGAAAACCGATGGGTTTGTCGGTGACGCTGTTGTACACCCGCAGGAAGTACGGCAACTGGTGCCGTTCAATTCGACGATCGGTAAACATGCGCAGTACGCCATGCAAGGCTCCATCACAGAGCCGCACCTTTGCTTCGGAACGTGCCTGCCCTGCAGACGCGCTCTCCCCGCTTCCGGTGTGACGGTCGCCAATACGCCATCACCTCAACCTCTACCAGTCGCAGGTGTTGCCCCGGCCCAAAATCAGGCTCTGAACCGGATCACTGGACTATAGCTCAGCTTGTACAGTCGGCCAGCGTTTGTATGACAACCAGCATCAGAAACGTTGCGGACTTGGTACTGCCGCTGCGCTGCGAGTCGGGTAATGTCCCAGGCTCTGCAGGGTTTCCAGGCGGGCGCGCGCGCGGAAGGCGTATTCGCTGTTGGGGTACGAGGCGATGATGAACTGGTAGGTCTGCGCCGCGTCGATGTACATTTTTTGCCGTTCCAGGCACTGGCCGCGCATCATCGACACTTCCGGCCACACATACGGACGGGCCCGGCTGGCGCGTTCGACCTTGGACAGTTCGAGCATCACCTGCTCGCAATTGCCCCGGTCGTAGGCGCTGTAGGCGTTGTTCAAATGATGGTTCATCGACCAACGGGTGCAGCCCGTGACGGCGAGGACGCTGAGGGCAAGGGCGGCAATGGGCAACAATCGCATGGGGAGGTTCTCCTGTCTTGAGCTCTGTATCGACCCCTGGTCGTAAATCTTCAGGCGCGTTTGTCCCAAAGTTGCCACGTTCAATAAAGAAAACAATAAGTAGTGCAAACGAACAATGACTACACCCCAAGAGCATAGTAGCCTCTGCTAGCGCTTGAACTCAGGAGTCTTTGCATGTCCGTCCGTCGTACCAAAATCGTCGCTACCCTTGGCCCGGCCAGTAACTCGCCGGAAGTTCTCGAACAGCTGATTCTGGCTGGTCTGGACGTTGCCCGTCTGAACTTCTCCCACGGCACCCCCGACGAGCACAAGGCTCGCGCGAAGCTGGTGCGTGACCTCGCCGCCAAGCACGGCCGTTTCGTCGCCCTGCTGGGTGACCTGCAAGGCCCGAAAATCCGTATCGCCAAATTCGCCAACAAGCGCATTGAGCTGAAGATCGGTGACAAGTTCACCTTTTCCACCAGCCATCCGCTGACCGAAGGCAACCAGCAAGTGGTCGGCATCGACTACCCGGATCTGGTGAAAGACTGCGGCGTGGGCGACGAGCTGCTGCTCGACGACGGCCGCGTAGTGATGCGCGTCGAAACCGCCACTGCTACCGAGCTGCACTGCGTGGTGACCATCGGCGGCCCGCTGTCCGACCACAAAGGCATCAACCGTCGCGGTGGCGGCCTGACCGCACCAGCCCTGACCGAAAAAGACAAGGCCGACATCAAGCTCGCCGCCGAAATGGAAGTCGACTATCTCGCCGTGTCCTTCCCGCGTGACGCGGCTGACATGAACTACGCCCGTCAACTGCGCGACGAAGCCGGCGGCACTGCCTGGCTGGTGGCGAAAATCGAACGCGCCGAAGCCGTGGCCGACGACGAAACCCTCGACGGCCTGATCAAGGCGTCTGACGCAGTGATGGTTGCCCGTGGCGACCTCGGTGTGGAAATCGGCGACGCCGAGCTGGTGGGCATTCAGAAGAAGATCATTCTGCACGCACGCCGCCACAACAAGGCGGTGATCGTCGCGACCCAGATGATGGAGTCGATGATCCAGAACCCGATGCCGACCCGCGCCGAAGTGTCCGACGTGGCCAACGCCGTGCTCGACTACACCGACGCCGTGATGCTCTCGGCCGAATCCGCTGCCGGCCTCTACCCGCTGGAAGCCGTTCAGGCGATGGCGCGCATCTGCGTCGGCGCTGAAAAGCACCCGACCAGCAAGACGTCCAGCCACCGTATCGGCAAGGAATTCGAGCGCTGCGACGAAAGCATCGCCCTGGCGACCATGTACACCGCCAACCACTTCCCGGGCGTGAAAGCGATCATCGCCCTGACTGAAAGCGGCTACACCCCGCTGATCATGTCGCGTATCCGTTCTTCGGTGCCGATCTACGCGTTCACCCCGCACCGCGAAGCCCAGGCTCGCGCAGCGATGTTCCGCGGCGTGTACACCGTGCCGTTCGACCCGGCCTCGCTGGCCCCGAACGAAGTCAGCCAGAAAGCGATCGACGAGCTGGTCAAGCGCGGCGTTGTGGAAAAAGGCGACTGGGTCATCCTGACCAAGGGCGACAGCTACCACACCACCGGTGGCACCAACGGCATGAAGATCCTGCACGTGGGTGACCCGCAGGTCTGAGTGATTCGCTGAAAAAACAAAGCCCCGGCATGTGAGTGCCGGGGCTTTTTGTATTCTGATCCTGAAGATGTGTTGGCTGATCCAATGCTATCGCGAGCAGGCTCACTCCTACATTTGAAGTGCGTTCCCCTGTAGGAGTGAGCCTGCTCGCGATGAGGGCAGTACAGCCACCGAAGACTCAATGCCGTTTGATAAACCCGGTCAACGCCGTCAACGCCTCCGGCGAGCGCAGTCGCTGAGTGAACAACGCGCCCTCCTCCTCGATTACTTTACGGATCAGCTCGCGATCCGGCGCCTTCATCAATTGCTTGCTGATGCGCACTGCATCTACTGGCAGTTCATCGAAACGCAACGCCATCTCCCGCGCCTTGTTCAGCGCCGCTTCGCCACTGCCCAACGCCTCAGTGGCAATGCCCCACTGCGCCGCCTGCTCACCGCTGAATCCTTCGCCGAGCAGCAACAGCTCCGCCGCTTTCGCGTGTCCGAGCAAACGCGGCAGGATCAGGCTGGAACCGAACTCCGGGCACAGCCCGAGGTTGACGAACGGCATGCGCAACCGGGCATCGCGGCTGACGTAGACCAGATCGCAATGCAGCAACAACGTGGTACCGATGCCCACCGCTGCGCCGGCCACAGCGGCGATCACCGGTTTGCGGCATTCGAGCAGGTTGAGCATGAAGTGGAACACCGGGCTGTCGAGGTCGCTCGGCGGTTGCTGGATGAAGTCGGCGATGTCGTTGCCGGCGGTGAAGCAATCGGCGCTACCGGTGATCAGCACGGCGTTGATGTCAGGATCGTTGTCGGCCAGCCTCAAGGCCTCGGCGAGGTGGCTGTACATCGCACGGGTCAGGGCGTTTTTCTTGTCCGGGCGATTGAGGCGCAGGGTGAGCAAACCGCGTTCGCGTTCGAGCAGGATGGCTTCGGTCATCAGCGTTACTCAACATTTAAAAGGGCTGACAAAGTTCTTTTGGTGAGGCAAAACTTCTGTGGTGAGGGGATTTATCCCCGATTGAGTGCGCAGCACTCACAAAATCCCGGGGCCGCTGCGCAGCCCATCGGGGATAAATCCCCTCGCCACAGGAGTTCACCTTCACACGAGATTCAGCGCTTAACTGCGGGACAAAAACACATCGGCCAGCAGTTGATTGCGCGGCAGTCCGGCCAGGTACAGACGCTTGGCAAACGCATCGACGCTGGCAGTTGAGCCGCAGACTAAGGCCAGGGTTTGCCGGGAAACAAGGCGCAGTTGCGCCAAAGCGGCGGCTGACTCGGCCGCCGTCCACAGCTCGACGCTGAGGTTTTCGCGCTGCGCGGCAAGCGCCGCCAGGGGTTTGGCCAGATAGTGCTCGCGTTCGTCATGGGCCTGGTGAATGACGCGGATGGCGCCCTGATGATCCTGGCGCAAGGCTTCGCGCAGCACGCCGAACAATGGGCCCAGCCCGGTGCCGGCCGCCAGCAGCCACAGCGGGCGCGAGTGCCAGTCCGGGTCGTAATGCAACGCGCCGCCGCGCAGCTCGCCGAGGCGGATCGGGTCGCCGATCTGCAGGCGCCGCGCCGCATCGCTGAATTCGCCGGGCTGGCGGCAGTCGAGGTGGAATTCGAGAAAACGGTCTTCCTGCGGCAGGCTCGCCAGCGAATACGGCCGGGCGATGTGATTGATCCACAACACCAGATGCTGCCCGGCGCTGTAGCGCAGCGGTCGCTGCGGGGTCAGGCGCAAACGCAGGACGTTGTCACTGAGCCAGTCCAGCGCCTCGACCACCGCCGGGCGCCCGTCGGTGACGGGGTCGAAGGTGTGTACCTGCAAATCTTCCGTGACCTGACACTGACAAGCCAGCCGCCAGCCTTGCTGGCGCTGTTCGGCGCTCAAGGCATCCGGGCGACTGTCGACGGGCGAACCCTGAACACACTGCACCAGACAGGCATGGCAACTGCCGGCGCGGCAGCTGTAAGGCACCGCGACGCCGTGCTGATTCAGCGCGTCGAGCAAATTGCTGCCCGCCGCCACCGACCATTGCCGATCACCGACGCGAAGTTCAGGCATCCACATTCTCCCATGCCGCTGCACAACGATTGCGCCCGTCGCGCTTGGCCCGGTACAGCGCCTGATCGGCACGCTGCAAGGCGTCGTCCAGATCATCACCCAGTTCCAGCAGGGTCATGCCTGCCGACAGGCTCAGGCTGCGCACATTCAGGCCCAGCAGTTCGACGTCGGTGAACGCGATGCGCAGACGTTCACAACAGGCCGTCAGGCGTTCGGCATCGCAGTCGGGCAGCAACACTACGAATTCCTCGCCACCGTAACGCGCCAGCACGTCGCCGTCACGCAGGCAGGCACCCGCCACGCCGGCGAACGCCTGCAACACCTGATCGCCGGCGGCATGGCCGTGCAGGTCGTTGATGCGCTTGAAGTGGTCGAGGTCGATCAGCGCCAGACCATGCACCACGCCTGGTTCCATCTCCGCCAGCTCCCGTGAGGCCAGACGCAGAAAATGCCGGCGATTGAACAGTCCGGTCAGTTCATCGGTGGCCACCAGATCTTCGAGTTGGCGCATCATCCCGCGCAGGGTGTCCTGATGCGCCTGCAAGGCAAACCGGCGCTGGCGCATGCGTTGCCGTGAAACCTGGACGAAGCGTGCATAAATCACCAGCCACGCCAGCACCATCGCCAGAATGCACACCTGCAACGCCGCCAGCGCCGGATCCGGCAGACGGAAGTGGTAGCCGTCCCAGAGGGTGATCGCACAGAAACTGAAGAACACCAGCAGCGCGCAACGAATGAACGCGCGCCGGGTTAAATGAAACAGGCCGAACAGCAGGATCAGCACGTAGAACACCAGAAACGCGCCGCGTGCTTCATCCAGATGGGCGATCAGCCAGGTCTGCCAGCCGAGCCCGAGCAGCACTTGCGCTTCGGTCAGGCTGGGGTCGGCAAAGCGCTGGTTGCGCCCGGACCAGAACAGCGTAAACAACGTGGCCTGGCAGATCACCACCAGCGCGCTGCCGATGGCCACGCTGTTCAATGATTGCGGGTAATGCCCGGTGAAAAACGCCAGCCACAGCAGCAGCAAAGCCAATCCATAGGTGGCTGCGGCGAGGGCAAAGCGCTTGAGCAGAAGACGTTGAATGGCGTTATGGGTCAATCGTTGACTCACCGTGCGATAGGAGGCTGACCGAGTGTCCTACTCTACAGACCGGATGCCACTTTAGAGGGGCGGTCGATAAATGACCACCGATTTTCGGGCTCGAAAATTGACGTCAAAAGTGTGGCCTCAAAAGCCCCTCACCTAGCCCTCTCCCCGAGGGAGAGGGAACTGACCGCATTGTTTATTTGAGATACGCCGACCTGATACATCATGCCGAACTCAGGTTTTGAATTCGCCACAAATCGGCTCCCTTCCCCCCTCGCCCCCTTGGGGGAGAGGGCTGGGGTGAGGGGGTGGGTATTGAAGTGCAAACCCGATGTTCGATATTCGCCCAACCATGCGACCAACGAATGACTGCCGACGCGTGTATGCCCCGAAGAGGCGCGGTATACTGCCGCGCCTTTTTAGCGTCGCGCCAGCAGCCCCGGCGTGCCTTGAAAGGTGCTTGCGACCGACCGATGCACCCAAGCTGCAAGCACCTTATTGAATGTTCCCGTCTTTTAGAGGAGCGCGACTCATGACCGTGATCAAGCAAGACGACCTGATTCAGAGCGTTGCCGACGCCCTGCAGTTCATTTCCTATTACCACCCCGTGGATTTCATCCAGGCGATGCACGAAGCCTACCTGCGCGAAGAATCGCCAGCGGCCCGTGATTCGATCGCGCAGATCCTGATCAACTCGCGCATGTGCGCCACCGGCCACCGGCCGATCTGCCAGGACACCGGCATCGTCACCGTGTTCGTGCGTGTGGGCATGGACGTACGTTGGGATGGCGCGACCATGAGCCTGGACGACATGATCAACGAAGGCGTGCGCCGCGCCTACAACCTGCCGGAAAACGTCCTGCGTGCCTCGATCCTCGCCGACCCGGCGGGCGCTCGCAAAAACACCAAGGACAACACCCCGGCGGTCATCCACTACTCCATCGTCCCGGGCAACACCGTGGAAGTGGACGTGGCGGCCAAGGGCGGCGGTTCCGAGAACAAGTCGAAAATGGCCATGCTCAACCCGTCCGACTCGATCGTTGACTGGGTGCTCAAGACCGTTCCGACCATGGGCGCCGGCTGGTGCCCACCGGGCATGCTGGGCATCGGTATCGGCGGCACCGCCGAGAAAGCCGCAGTGATGGCCAAGGAAGTGTTGATGGAATCCATCGACATTCACGAACTGAAAGCCCGTGGCCCGCAGAACCGTATCGAAGAGATCCGTCTGGAGCTGTTCGAGAAGGTCAACCAACTGGGCATCGGCGCCCAGGGCCTCGGTGGCCTGACCACCGTGCTCGACGTGAAGATCATGGACTACCCGACCCACGCCGCCTCGCTGCCGGTGTGCATGATCCCGAACTGCGCCGCCACCCGTCACGCGCACTTCGTGCTCGACGGTTCTGGCCCGGCCTCGCTGGAAGCGCCATCGCTGGATGCCTACCCGGAAATCGTCTGGGAAGCCGGCCCGTCGGCCCGTCGCGTCAACCTCGACACCCTGACCCCGGAAGAAGTGCAGAGCTGGAAGCCGGGCGAAACCGTCCTGCTCAACGGCAAGATGCTCACCGGTCGCGACGCGGCGCACAAGCGCATGGTCGAGATGCTGAACAAGGGTGAAACCCTGCCGGTGGATCTGAAAGGTCGCTTTATCTACTACGTCGGCCCGGTTGATCCGGTCGGTGACGAAGTGGTTGGCCCGGCTGGCCCGACCACCGCGACGCGGATGGACAAGTTCACCCGTCAGATCCTTGAGCAGACCGGCCTGCTGGGCATGATCGGCAAATCCGAGCGTGGCCCGACCGCGATCGAAGCGATCAAGGACAACAAGGCCGTGTACCTGATGGCCGTGGGCGGCGCCGCTTACCTGGTGGCCCAGGCCATCAAGAAGTCCAAGGTGCTGGCCTTCGCCGAGCTGGGCATGGAAGCGATCTACGAGTTCGAGGTCAAGGACATGCCGGTCACCGTCGCGGTGGACAGCAACGGTGAGTCGGTACACATCACCGGCCCGGCGATCTGGCAACAGAAGATCGCCGAAAGCCTGGCGGTAGAAGTGCAGTAAGCGTTTCGCAGCTGGAAAAAAAGGCCGGCCCGTCATATGACGGGCCGGCTTTTTTTGTGCCCGCCTGTCCGTGCGGGGCACCCTGCACATTAATGGCTCTTTGGCACCTGTCAGATCTGACAGGTTACGAGATCTCCACTTGTTGGTAGCGTCTGTCCACGCACGTGCTTCGCGTGTGAAATGGATCCGACCATGGCTGATCAAGAGCTGAGCATCATCACCCCGTCCATCGCCAGCAGCGCCTCGATCACCACGATCGGCAAAAGCTGGGGGGCGGTTGGCGCCACTGGCGCGGCTTCATTTGAACTGCCACTGTCCCTGTCCGCCGGACGTGGCTGGGATCCACGGCTGTCACTGAGTTACAGCAATCAGGCCGGCAACGGGCCGTTTGGTATCGGCTGGAGCCTGGGTATCGGACAGATCAGCCGTCGTACCCAAAAAGGCGTGCCGCGGTATAGCGATCTCGATGAAATCATCGGTGATGATGGTGAAGTGTGGCATCCAGAACTGAACAGTGATGGCACACCGAAGTCGCGTCCCGAAGACAGCTACAACGCAATTTCCGTCGGCGCTCATCACGTGGTGCGCTTCTGGCCACGGGTAGAGAGCGATTTTACCCTGCGCGAACGCTGGCAGCCCGTCAGTGCGGACGGTAAACCTGAGGGGCCACCCTTCTGGCTGATCCACGGCGCAGACGGCTCACTGCAGGTATACGGCAAGACCAGCGCGTCGCGCCGGGCTGATCCGGACGATGCACTTCGCGTCTACAGCTGGCTGCTGTGCGAGAGCATGAACCCGTATGGCGAGCACATCTGCTTCGCCTACCTGGCCGATGATCAGGACCCCGACCCTATTCACGACTACCGAGCCCAGCGCTACGTACGCGCAGTGTTCTATGGCAACGTCACTGCCAGCCAGCATTTGTACAGCTGGACCGTGGATGATCCAGCCGAACTGGATTGGCATTTCCATCTGCTGTTCGATTACGGCGAGCGCACCCGTTCACTGACAGAGGCCCCGGTGTACGGTGGCGACAGCCTGGCAGTCTGGGATAAACGCCGGGATCCGTTTTCCACCTTCGGTCAGGGTTTCGAACTGGGCACGCGGCGGCTGTGCCGGCAAATCCTGATGTTCCATAACTTCTCGCGGCCTGCCGGAGAGGATCCGCTGCTGGTGCGGCGGCTGCTGCTGGAATACCCGTCGCCCTCTGATCCGTGGACTTACAACCGGATCACCGCCGCCCACTATCAGGCCTTCGATGCCAGCGGCGCGCTGGAGACGACACCGCCGGTGGAGTTTGATTACTCACCCTTCGAGATCAATAAAACCCCGTCACGGATGTTCGCCGAAGACACCATGCCGGGCCTTGAGGATGGACAGTTTTACCAGTGCGTCGATCTGTACGGCGAAGGTGTACCGGGATTTCTCTGCCGCTACGATCAGTGTTGGTATTACCGCGAACCCCTGCGTGCAACGTCGGGGTCAGACGCCATCACCTACGCTTCCTGGACCGAGCTTGAGCAGATCCCGGTGGCCAGGCACGACGCCGCCCAGCAGTTCTTGCTCGACCTGACCGGTAACGGGCGGCTGGACTGGATCGCGGCCCTACCGGGCAGCAGCGGGTATCGCACGTTGAATGCTGACCGCAGCTGGGCGCCGTTCATCGCGTTTACCGGCATGCCGCTGGAATTTTTCAACACTCTTTCGCAGCTCGGCGACCTGATGGGTGACGGCCTCAACTCGCTGGCAATGATCGGTCCGCGCGCGGTGCGCTTGTATGCCAACCAACGGGAACAGGGTTTTTCCGGCGCCGAAGACGTGCCTCGCGAAGACGATGAGGACAGCTTGCCGCTGTTCGGCAACGCCCCCACAGAGCTGGTGTTTCTGGGCAACATGCTCGGCAGTGACATGAGCGAGCTGTGCCGGATCCGGTACAACGAAATCAAATGCTGGCCCAATCTGGGGCATGGCAAATTCGGCAAAGGTCGGGTCATCAGTGCCCTGCCCTTCCGGTATGACCAATTCAACGCAGAGCACATCCGGATCGCCGATATCGACGGCTCCGGCGCGCCGGCCTTGCTGTGCCTGAAACCTTCAGGCTTCGAGATCTATCTCAATCGTGGGGGCAATGGCCTGGAACAGACGCCTGTCTTCGTGCCGTGGCCGGAAGGCGTGAGCTACGACCGCCTGTGTCAGGTCAGTTTCGCCGACCTGCAAGGCCTGGGTTGTGCCAGCCTGATCCTGACGGTACCGCACATGACCCCCGAGCACTGGCGCTACGACTTTGTCGCGGCCAAGCCTTACTTGCTGACCGCTACCAACAACAACATGGGCTGCGCCACGCAGGTGGTCTATCGCAGCTCTGCACAGGAATGGCTGGATGAAAAACAGCAATGGCTTACCGATCATCCCGACGAAACGCCGGTGTGCCATCTACCGTTCGCGGTTCAAGTCGTCGCCCGGCAACGCCAGCTGGATGAAATAACCGGCAATTGCCTGACGCAATCATGCTTCTATCGCGAAGGCGTCTACGACAGCATCGAGCGTGAGTTTCGGGGTTTCGGTTACCGGGAACAGACCGACAGCGAAAGTGCCACGGGCGATGACGAGCTCGGCTTTACAGCACCGGTGCGCGTCTGTACCTGGTACCTGACCGGGCAGGCGATGGATCGGCCAAGACATGGCTACTTCGACGGTGACAGTGAGGCCGTTGACTTGCGACCAACCGTATTCAGCCGCTATCACGACAGTGATGAATGCGATGAACCGGTCACGCCAGACGACGAAGACGTACGCTATAAAATCGCTCGCGCGCTGGTCGGCGCCGTCGCCCGCATCGAAACCTGGACCGCCACTGACGAGCCAGCCAATGCACGGCTCTACGCTGTAGAAGAATTTCGTTACCTGGTGCGTGATGTCCGGCCCGCCAACTTGCGAGAGCCGGCGAGCGTGCTGCTGGTACAGACCCTGGAAAAAATCAGCTATCAGTACGATGGTTTCATTGACGACCCGTTATGCCGCCATGAAGTCTTGCTCGCCAGCAGCGAATACGGCCACGCCACTCACACCCTGACCATCAGTTACGCGCGACGGCGCCTGCCCGGCGATCCTCCGCCTTTCAGCGACCCCGACGAACAACAGTGGTGGCGGGACGCGCATGACATGGCGCAGCGTTTTTTTTATCTCAACGAAACCCGCGCACGTGCAATTGATCTGAAGGACTGCCAACAATGGCGGCTGGGCCTGCCCTCACAACAGCGCAGCAATGCCCTGATGCTGCCCAAAGGTGATCTGCCGTCGGGCCTCAATCCGCAACAGATGACATGGGATTTACTCAAGGAGCATGTTCGCTCGCCCGAGTGGAACGCTCTCCGGGTACTGACCGGGCAAACCGTGCAGCGCTATATCAACAAAGAGGACGGCAGTCTGCTGCCCGACGGTTCGGCGCAATTCGAAGCACTGAAAGGGCCGCTGGAAATGGCAAGCTTCGACAAGACGGCCCTCGCTGCCTACGACATTCTGCCGCCGCCGTTCGATATCCTGCAGGAGCTGGCGAACATCGGTTACACACTGATGGCGCTGCTATTCGAAGACACGGCAGTAAACGCGGACGCAGAAAGCCTGTGGTCCGCGCATTACAACTACGCGAAGTACGCCGATGCCAAGGGTTTCTTCCGGGTACTTGAATACCGCGAAACCCTGAGCCACGGCTGGACCAAGGCGCAGTACGACGAGTACCACCTGCTGATCATCAGCGTCGAACTGCCGGATGGCTGCATCACCCGCTGCGAATACGACTACTGCGCCCTTGCGCCGTGGTGCATCATCGATGCCAACGAAAACATACAGGAAGCGCTTTACGAACCCTCGGGCCAACCGTTGGCGACCAGTTTCCACGGTACCGAAAATGGCATTGCCGCCGGCTTCCGCCCACTCAGCGAATACCTTCGCCCGGTAGATCCACGCCCGGACGCGGCCATTGCCGACCCGCAAGCGGCCGTGCAAAAAGCCGCCAGCACCTTGCGCAAGGATTTGTTCAGCTGGATGGGACAGCTGCCTGCGGCGGTCAACGCAACACCGCAGCTGCTTGAGCAATGGCTGGCCAGCGGCGATGTGTTGCCGAGCCTGCACATTCGCGCCAGCGCGCGACGGAGGCTGGCGCAATTGACGTCGCCGACTCCCGCCGAACAGGCCCTGCGCGAACTCATCAGCACGGTTGCACGCAAACCGGTGCACAGCGTGGCGCTGAGTGCCGACCGTTACCCGAATGATCCGATTGCGGCATTGGTGCAGATCATCATCAGCTACGTGGACGGCTTTGGCCGCGCGTTGCAAACCCTGCAACGGGTCGAGCCAGGAATCGCCTATGCGGTGGCTGCCGATGGGTCGCTGATCGTCGATCGCGGACAGCTGCGCGAGGAACATGCCGAGTCGCGCTGGCGGGTCAGTGCACGGGTCGAGTACAACAACAAAGGTCTGGCGGTGCGGCAGTTCCGGCCGTTTTTTGCCGACACCCATGGCTACGTCAATGACCAGTCTCTGCAACGCTATGGCTACTTCGATCAACTGTTCTATGACCCGCTCGGGCGTGTGGTCAAGCTGATCAATGCCAAGGGCTATTTTTCCCGCGAGACCTATCATCCGTGGTATCAGGCCAGCGAAGACTTCAACGACACCGATGAATCCGCTGAGCCGGAATCGACATCACCATGGTTGCTGCACTGATGAGCGCCAACCTGCATCGGCGTACACCGTCGCTCGTCGTGATCGACAGTCGCAGCTTGCCACTGCGTCAGATTGCCTATCTGCGCGTGCTGGCCGAAGACCCTGCCGAAGCCTTGGTGACTCGCCAACAGCATGACATTGCCGGGCGTCTGGTGGCGCAGTTCGATCCACGCCTGAGCGACCCGAGTACCACCCATGTTTACGATCTCAACGGCCAGCCACTCAAGGTCAGCAGCGTCGATGCCGGCTGGCGCCTGAGCCTGCCCGGGCTGGCCGGGCAAACCTTGCAACGCTGGGATGCGCGCGGTGTGCACTGGAGCAGCCGCTACGATGAGTTGCTACGCCTGCTGGCGATCAGCAACAGCGTCGACCCGCTCAGCGACACCTTCACCTATGCCGATGCCAGTGCCCCGGCCGATCACAATCAGCGCGGCCAATTAGTGGAACAGTTCGACCCGTCGGGCAGCCTGCACCTGGACAGCTACAGCCTGGCCGGACAGCCACTGCGCGAAAGCCGCACTTTTGCCGATGCCCGGGTGTTTGTCAGTCAGCGCATTTTCAGTCCGTTGGGCGCGATGCTGGAGCAGACCGACGCCGGCGGCCACCGCCAGCAATCGCGCTACGACGTCGCCGGTCAGCTCAAGCAGTTGCAACTGCAGCTGGCCGGCGACCACGACTGGCAGGACGTATTGCTCGACTCGCACTTCAACGCCGTCGGACAAATCATCGAACAACAGACCGGCAATGGCATTGCCAGCTACTGGGACTACGAACCAACCACTGGGCGCCTGCAGCGGCAATGGGCGCAAAAGGGTGCGCAGCCGCCCCTGCAGGACATGAGCTATGAGTACGATCCGGTCGGCAACCCGACACGCATCCTCGACCACGTGTTCACGCCCAGCCACTTCGCCAACCAGCGGGTCGACGGAGAACGTGCGTTCCGTTACGACTCGCTGTATCGGCTGACCAGCGCCAGCGGTTACGACGACGCGGCCCCCAGCGACCTCCCCGGCCGACCGCAACCGAGCGACCCCAACGACCGGCGCAATTACCTGCAGACCTACCGCTACGATCACGGCGGCAACCTGATGCAACTGTGCCATGTGCGCGACGGCGCCTGTCAGACCCGTCAGATGTGTATCGACCCTGCAAGCAATCGCGGTGTGCGCTGGAAACAAGGTGATCCCGCACCGGATTTCGATCAGCTATTCGACCGCCACGGCAATCTGATGTCCCTGCAACCGGGACAGGCACTGCGCTGGGACGCCCGCGATCAACTGGCCTCGGTGATCCTGGTTCATCGCGAAAACGGCCTGGATGACGCGGAGTTCTATCACTACAGCCAGGGCGCGCGCGTCTACAAACGCCATGAAACCTACAGCGGTTCCAACCGGCATTTCCACGAGGTGCGCTACCTGCCCGGACTGGAGATCCGCAGCAAGGACAACGGCGAGGAGCTGCACGTCATCAGCCTCGCCGCCGGCGCAGGCCATGTCAGTTGCCTGCATTGGCTCAGCGACAAACCGCCGGGCATCGCCGACAACCAGTTGCGTTACACCCTCGATGATCACCTGGGCTCATGCGTGATGGAACTGGACCAGCAGGCACGCCTGATCAGTCACGAAGGCTATTACCCGTTCGGCGCGACCGCGTGGATGAGTGCCGACTCGGCTGTCGAGGTTGACTACAAGACACTGCGTTATTCAGGCAAGGAAATGGATGTCAGCGGTTTGTATTACTACGGTGCGCGGTATTACGCGCCGTGGTTGCAACGCTGGGTCAGTGCGGATCCGGCGTGGGATGTGGACGGGCTGAATCTGTTTGAATTCGTTGGCAATAATCCGCTGCGCTATTTCGATGCGCAGGGGCACCAGCGAACCTCATCCGAGCTATTAACAGTCGTGGCGGACTATGAAAATTTGCTCGCCACCGTCACAACCAAACTGGATAAATCGATCTATCAATTCAACCACTTGAACTCCGTCAAGGATATCTACCTCTCCAGTGGCAAGAAGGCTGCCCTGACCCTGCTCAATGTTCTGGCCTCCTCCCTCACCGCAGCTACAGCGTTTACCGCCGGTACGGCCGCCGGAACATTTCTGACGTTAAACCCGGTCACAGGCATCGCCATTGGTGTAGGCACCGCAGCACTGGCCGCTGACATTACAGGCGCACAGATCGACAAACTCGGCGAGGATAACTCGTTTGGCTATGCACTTTTGCCCGATAGTGCAGATTACGACATGGGTCGTCTGAACATGGAAGCCAAACCCAAAAGCTGGATGTCGAGAATCAAATCCGTGTTCTCAAAATATGCCCCGGACAGCATCGACGGAAACAAGGAAATATTGATTGCAGGCGGCATAGGAGCCGCTGATGTATTAACGGGCGGCACTCATCTGGAAAAATTTCTGGCCTTCTTCCGTCTCAGTGTCGAAGTGACCGAAGCACTCAATGACTCGCTGGGGCAACGCGACCTGGATCTGGTTGAACAAGGTATCGAACTGGTCGCCGACTACCTCAATTCCCGCAAGGTACTGTCGGACCAGGCACTGGAAGACCTGGAAGGTCTCGGTCGAGAAAACATAGCCACGGCACAGGGCACCCGCTACCGTCTCGCGCAGAGTGAAACCGCCGTGCTGGGCAAGATGAATCGTGTCCTTGAGTTACTGCCTAGAGTGTCTTCCCACATGCAACAGAAAAGAGCGGCCTGAAATGAATCACTGCACGCAGGTGCGCGCATGAATCCTTCAGTGCATTGGCGTACTCCTGCTCTGTCGGCTCACGATCCCAGGGGGCTGCCGGTCAGAAACGTTGCTTATCTGCGGGCGGTGGTGGGCGCCGAAGTCGAATGCCAGATCAACTGTCAACGCCACGATTCCAACGGCCGCCTGATCGAACAATGGGACCCGCGCCTCCCCGTGCCTTGTCTGACCACTGTTTACCGGCTGAATGGCGAGGCGTTGAAAATCGACAGCGTCGACGCCGGCTGGCGCCTGAGCCTGCCAGGACCTGGCAGTCAAACTCTGCAGCGCTGGGACGCCCGAGGCAGCCACTGGCACATGAGCTATGACACGCAATTACGCTTGATGTCGGTCGAGGAAAACGCGGCCGATATCGAGGTACTGACCTACGCCGACGCCACGGCCGATGCCGGGCACAATTTGCGCGGCCAGTTGCTCGGACACAAGGATCACGCCGGCACGCTACGTACTGACAGCTACGCCCTGCCCGGCCAGTCACAGACTGAAACACGCACCTTTCACGACGGCGAGGTGTTCACCAGCCAACGCGTTTTCAGTCCGCTGGGTGCAGTGCTGGAGCAGACGAATGCCGGTCAGCATCGACAGCAGTCACAGTACGGTCTGGCCGGACAACTCCAGCAGGTTCGCCTGCAACTCAAGGGTCACACCGAGTGGCAATCGGTATTGATCGAGGCGCAATACAACGCGGCCAGTCAGATCATCGAACAGCTACTCGGCAACCACGTGCGCAGCCTCTGGACGTATGACCCGGCCGACGGTCGGTTACGCACCCATATCTGCCGCAAGGACGCCGGTGCGATGCTGCAAAGCTTCGAATATTTCCACGACCGCGTCGGCAATATCGTACGCATCGACGACCATTGTTTTCAGCCGGTTTACTTCGCCAACCAGTTGATCGACGGCCAGCGCACCTTTGGTTATGACTCGTTATACCGTTTGACCCGCGCGACCGGTCATGACGACGCGCCCCTCTCCGACATTCCGGGACTGCCACAGCCGAGCGACCCGAACAACCGCCTCAACTACACCCAGACCTACGCGTACAACGCTGGCGGCAACCTGATCAAACTGCAACATATGCGAGCGGGTGCCTGCCAGACGCGCCAGATGCTGATCGACCCGAAGAGCAACCGTGGCGTGCGCTGGACGCCTGGCGATCCCGATCCGGTATTCGACCAATTGTTCGACCGTCACGGCAACCTGCAAGCATTGCAACCGGGGCAAACCTTGCACTGGAATGCTCGTGACGAGCTGGCCAGCGTTATCCTGATTCACCGCGAGGACGGCCGGCACGATGCCGAGCACTACCGTTACAGCCGGGGCGAGCGGGTGTTCAAGCGCCACAATACCTTCACCCCTCGTGGCGAGCATTTCCAGCAGACCCGCTACTTGCCCGGGCTGGAAGTCCGCTCGAATGACAAAGGTGAAGTGTTGCACGTCATTCAACTGGACATCGGTATCGGCCACGTCCGGTGCCTGCATTGGGCACAGCAAAAACCTGACGAAATCCGCTACAGCCTCAACGATCATCTGGGCTCCTGCTCGCTGGAGCTTGATCAACAGGCGCAAGTGATCAGCCACGAAGGTTATTACCCGTTTGGCGCCACGGCATGGATGGCCACGCGCTCGGAAATCGAAGTGAGTTACCGGTTCATCCGCTATTCAGGCAAGGAAATGGATGTCAGCGGCCTTTACTACTACGGCGCCCGTTACTTCGCCGCGTGGCTGCAGCGCTGGATCAGCGCCGATCCGGCAGGCGATGTCGACGGGCTGAACCTGTACGCGATGGTCAGCAACAACCCGTTGCGCTACGCCGATAACGGCGGCACGGAGCAGACGCCCAGTGAAGCGCTGCAGAAAATCAGCGAGTTTTCCAACGTGCTGACCCACATGACCAGTGAATTGCAGAAGGTCAACTATCAGCTCTACAACCTCACGCGTACTCGCGACATCTACAAGACCGCCGCAAAAAAACTCATGTTCAGCATGGCAACGTTTGCCGTGGCGATCAAGGCCGGGGCACTGGGGAGCACCGTCGGTGCCGGCATCGGCAGCCTGAGCGGCCCCGCCGCGCCCGTTGTGGTGCCCGTGGCGTCAGCGGTAGGGGCCATTTTTGCCGCAGAGGCGTCCGGCAAGATCATGGACAAGATCGGCGAAGAAACCACGCTCGGCTATTCGATCATGCCGGATCAGGCCGCGCTCTCGGTGAAAAGCCTGCAAAGCAAAGCCAAAGCTTCACCGAACTCGCTCAAAGGTACCCTCGAAAGTTTCAACCCACAGACCTCCGGGGGTCTGGTGAAGATCGGTCTGGAAACCACCGCTCGGGTTCTGGGCAAACACCTCAAGATTCCCTACCTGAAACAGTCCCTGAACATCGCCCGCCAGATGGCCCAACTCACGGAAGCGCTCAACGGCTCATGGGGGCAGGGAGATCTGGACCTTCTCAACGCGCGGCTGGATGAGTTGACCGGTTACCTCGACAGCCAGCAAGCCAGCCTTCAGGAACACTTCGATACGCAGACCGATGCAGTGCCCACGCCGGTGAAACTGATCGGTATCGCCCAGATGCCGGAGCGCACCAACAACGATCTGGCTCACCTGCAACAGCAAATAACCGTTGCTCGCGGCACCATCAAGCACGCCAGAAATCTGTTGGGCCGGGTATCAGCCTATCTGGTGCAGAAACAACAGGCGGCATAGCGCTGGACTACTGGGAGTAAACAATGGCAGCGTCGCTGTTTCACCACACCCCAAGCCTGCGCAGCCATGACCCTCGGCTCTTGCTGGTGCGCCAGGTGGAATACTTGCGCCAGATCGCAGGTGAACCGGCACAGGCCCTCATCAGCCAGCATCAGTATGATCCTGCTGGGCGGGTGGTGACGCAGCGCGACCCGCGCCTTCTCGACAATGCATCGCAGCCCAATCTGCAAACGATCTACAGGCTGGATACTCAACCGCTACGCATCGACAGCGTGGACGCCGGCTGGCGACTGATGTTGCCCGGTCTCGCGGGTGAGGAACAGCAGCGCTGGGACCAGCGCGGCAACCACTGGCAGTATGAACACGACCTGTCGCTGCGAGTGATCGCCGTCACTGAAAATGCGCAAGTCGATGTCGAGCGTTATGTCTATGCCGACCACAATGCCGACCCCGGGCATAACCTGCGCGGTGAACTGAGCGAAAGCGCCGACCCGGGCGCCACGGTGGTGGTCGACGGCTACAGCCTGCAGGGCAAGGCAGTGAGTGAAACCCGTACGCTGTCTGGCGAGACGGCGGCTTTCATCACTCGTACGGATTTCGACGCGCACGGCAATGTGGTGCAAGTCACCGACGCCGGTGGTCACCGGCAACGCTCGAGCTACGATGTCGCCGGCCAGTTACATCAGGTATCGCTGTGGATAGCCGGGGCTGACGCGGCACAACCGGTGGTCGACGCTGCCACGTACAACGCCTCCGGCCAACTGCTCGAACAACGGGCTGGCAATGGTGTGCGCAGCCGCCGCGTGTACGATCCCGCTGACGGTCGCCTGCTGAATCAGTTGGCCTGCAAGGATCAGGAAAAACCGCTGCAGGACTTGCACTACACCTATGACCCGGTCGGCAATGTCCTGCGTATCGAGGATCGCACCCTGGCCACGGTGTATTTCGCCAATCAGCGCGTCGATGGTGATCGTCATTTTGTCTACGACTCGCTGTATCGGCTGAGCGAAAGTCGCGGCTTCGAAGGCCAGATCCCGCAACAGTCGCCAGGTTTGCCGCAACTGATCGAACCCATCGACCCGGGGCGGCGCTTCAACTACAGCGAGCAATATCACTACGACGCGGGAAATAACCTCGTTGAACTGGTGCATGTGCGCAAGGGCCACAACTTCACGCAACAGATGAAAATCGCCCCTGACAGCAATCGGGGGCTGCGCTGCCAACCCGCTGACCCCGAACCGGTGTTCGGCGACTACTTTGACCGCCACGGCAACCAGCTGAAACTGCAGCACGGCGGCCTGCCTCTGGCGTGGGACAGTTACGATCAACTGGCCCGCGTCACCCTGCTGCAACACAGCAACGGCCTGCCCGACGACGATGAAATCTATCGCTACTGCCAGGGTCAGCGCGTTTACAAATGCACGCTGAGGCATACGCCGTCGATCACCGATCGCCGCGAGGTACGTTACCTGCCAGGTCTGGAAATCCACAGCCGCAGCGACGGCCAGCAACTGCATGTCATCGTGCTGCCCGGCGCCCGTTGCCTGCATTGGCTCAGCGGTCAACCGGCGGATATCGAGGCCGATCAACTGCGCTTCAGCCTCGACGATCACCTCGGATCCTGCTCGCTGGAACTGGACCGCCACGCTGGCGTGATCAGCCTGGAGCACTATTACGCATTCGGCGGCACGGCCTGGTGGGCAGCCCGTTCAGCCGTGGAAGCGGATTACAAAACGATCCGTTACTCGGGCAAGGAAATGGATGCCAGCGGTTTGTACTACTACGGCGCGCGGTACTACGCGCCATGGCTGCAACGCTGGATCAGCGCCGATCCGGCCCGGGATGTGGACGGACTGAACCTTTACGCTTTTGTCGGCAACAACCCGGCGATTCATGTCGACCGGAGGGGCAACTACAAGGTTATTTTCGATCTGGCCAAACGCGCGGTCGGCCTGCTCGACAAAGCCGAAACAGCGGCCGATCAATTACACAACCTGAGTCGCGAGTTCGACGATTTGATCCCCGAAGGCGCAGACATCGAAGACCTGCGCAAAACCATGACGTTCGGCAAATTTCTCAAGTCCCGCCAGGGCATCAAATCGGCTCTTTACGGTGCGGGGAAAGGGCTCGCCATCGGTGGACTTATAGGCACGGCGCTACCAGGAGTTGGCAATGCCATCGGCAGTGGTGTGGGGACGCTGGCGGGCATGGTCGTTTTCCCGTTGCTGCGCTATTACTTTTTCAAGAAAGGCTTGAAACTCGCGCAAACGCTGCGCACCCAGGAACTCAGGAATGGCCTGCAAACCGTCAGTGATACCGTCACCCGCGTGGTTGATGGCGCCACTGATCTGCTCAATGGCGGCACGGAGGTGGTGGAAAGCATCAAAAACATGACCAATACCCTCAACGCATATCACAAGCGGACACAGGCGCTGTTCCACGACCAGTTGGAGACCCTTGCCGGTGACAAACAACGCGAGGTCATCAAACTCATAAGAAGCGGACTCGACCCGTTCGACGCCATCAGCAAGGTGCTGGAGACGGCCCAAGCGGTCATGGATGACGCCCCCGACATCGGCGCAGACGTGAACAATCGCCTGCAACAACTGCAGAGCAAAGTCACTGAGAATTCAAGGCTTAAACCCATCCCCAAGCCCCGGACGAAATACATTCAGCGGGTCTCTGCCGGCGAAACGTACGTGTGACGTCGAAGGCCGTTCGAACAGTGCGCCGAGCCACTTCGGCGCATGCTATCGTGCCCGCCCGTCCCTCTATCCATTAGCCCAGCATGCTGCCGACTTCCCGTACTTTGCGCCTGTCGTTGTACACCCTGCTGATCATTGCCGGCGCGGCCATCGCCGCGACCCTTGCCATCCGCCACGCCGAACGCCAAGCGCTGGAGGAAGACGCGACCCGTGCCAGCCAGCAATTGGCGCTGTATGCCAACTCATTGCACACCCTGATCGACCGCTATCGCGCCCTGCCCGCCGTGCTGGCGCTGGACCCGCAATTGCGCAGCGCGCTGGCCGGGCCGGCGGGCGCGGAACAACAGAATGTGCTGAATCTGAAGCTGGAGCAGATCAACGGCGCGGCGCAGTCCTCGACCCTCGAACTGCTCGATCACAGCGGCCTCGCGGTGGCCGCCAGCAACTGGCGCCTGCCGAGCAGTTACGTCGGCCACAACTACGGTTTTCGTCCGTACTTCAGCCAGACCCGCACTCAGGGCAGCGGGCGCTTTTATGCGGTGGGGGTGACCAGCGGCATCCCCGGCTATTTTCTGTCCAGCGCGGTGCTCGGCGACAACGCCGAGTTCCTTGGCGCGATGGTAGTCAAACTGGAGTTCCCCGAGCTTGAGCGCGAATGGAGCCAGGGCAGCGACACGCTGCTGGTCAGCGATGCACGCGGGATCATCTTCATCGCCAACCAGCCCGGCTGGCGCTACCGCTCGTTGCGGCCGCTGGACAGCCGCGACATGGACGAGATCAAGCGCACGCGCCAGTACGACAAACAATCGCTGATCCCGCTGACGCATTTGTCGCTGCGTCACTTCGACGACAACAGCGACCTGCGCCGGGTCGAAGGCCCGGACGGAACGGCGGACTACTTGTGGGAATCGCTGCCGCTGGCCACCGAAGGCTGGACCCTGCACCTGTTGCGGCGCCCGCAAGTGGCCTTCGAAGACTTGCGCAACGCCGGGCTGGCCGCCGCAGGAGTGTGGCTGGCGCTGGTGTTCCTGCTGTTGTTCCTCAATCAGCGCTGGCGCCTGTCGAAAGTCCGTCAGCGCAATCGCGAGGAACTCGAACAACTGGTCGAAGAACGCACCCGCGATCTGCGCACCGCGCAGGACGGTCTGGTGCAATCGGCCAAGCTCGCGGCGCTGGGGCAGATGTCCGCCGCACTGGCCCACGAGATCAATCAACCACTGACCGCGCAACGCATGCAGTTGGCGACGCTGCGCCTGCTGCTCGAACATGGCCGCGTCGATGATGCGTACAAGGCGCTCAAACCGGTGGACGACATGCTCACGCGCATGGCATCGCTCACCGGCCATCTGAAAACCTTCGCCCGCAAGAGCCCCAGCGGCCTGCGCGAACGGCTGGATCTGGCGACCGTGGTCGATCAGTCGCTGCAACTGCTCGATGCGCGCCTACGCGACGAACAGGTCAGTCTGGTGCTGCACCTGACGCGTCCGGCCTGGGTGCGTGGTGATGCAATACGCCTCGAACAGGTGCTGATCAATCTGCTGCGCAATGCCCTCGATGCAATGCAGGGCAAACCGTGCAAGCGCCTGGAAATTCGCCTGGAGGTGGACGAACAACTGTGGCGCCTGAGCGTGATCGACAATGGCGGCGGGATTGCCGAACAGCACCTGAACCAGGTGTTTGACCCGTTCTTCACCACCAAACCGGTGGGCGACGGTCTGGGTCTGGGGCTGGCGGTATCCTTTGCCATCGTGCATGAATCCGGCGGGCGTCTGAGCGTGGAAAATGGCGAGGCCGGCGCGGTGTTCAGCCTGACCCTGCCGATCGATCTGGAGGCACACATCTGATGCTCAACTCGGTGATGGTGGTCGATGACGAAAGCAGCATTCGCAGCGCTGTCGAGCAATGGCTGAGCCTGTCGGGGTTCACGGTGCAGCTGTTCAGCCGCGCCGAGGATTGCCTCGCCGCACTGCCCAGCCACTTCCCCGGGGTGATCCTCAGCGATGTGCGCATGCCCGGGCTCAGTGGTCTGCAGTTGCTGGCCGAAGTGCAGCGCCGTGACAGCGATTTGCCGGTGATACTGCTGACCGGTCACGGCGATGTGCCGATGGCGGTCGAAGCCATGCGTGACGGCGCCTACGACTTTCTGGAAAAGCCGTTCAGCCCGGAAACCCTGCTCGGCAGCCTGCGCCGGGCACTCGACAAGCGGCGACTGGTATTGGAAAACCGCGCCCTGCACGAGCAGGCCGACCACCGCGCCCGCCTCGATGCGACGCTGCTCGGCGTGTCCCGTGGCATGCAGACCTTGCGCCGGCAAGTGCTGGATCTGGCGGCGCTGCCGGTCAACGTGTTGATCCGTGGCGAAACCGGCAGCGGCAAGGAACTGATCGCCCGCTGCCTGCATGATTTCGGCCCGCGCGCCGCCAAGCCCTTCGTGGCGCTGAACTGCGCGGCGATTCCCGAGCAGTTGTTCGAAGCCGAGCTGTTCGGTCATGAAAGTGGCGCGTTCACCGGCGCGTCCGGCAAGCGCATCGGCAAACTGGAATACGCCGACGGCGGCACGCTGTTTCTCGATGAAATCGAAAGCATGCCGCTGGCTCAGCAAGTGAAACTGCTGCGGGTGTTGCAGGAGCAGAAGCTGGAGCGCCTCGGTTCGAACCAGAGCATTCGCGTGGATCTGCGTATCGTCGCCGCGACCAAGCCTGATCTGCTGGATGAGGCCCGGGCCGGACGTTTTCGCGAAGACCTGGCGTATCGCCTTAACGTCGCCGAACTGCGCCTGCCGCCGCTGCGCGATCGCCGCGAAGACATTCCGCTGCTGTTCGAATCGTTCGCCTTCAGCGCCGCCCAGCGTCTGGGCCGCACGTTCCCGCCGTTGAGCGGAGCGCAATTGAGCCACCTGCTCAGCCACGACTGGCCGGGCAACGTGCGCGAACTGGCGAACGTCGCCGAGCGCCAGGTGCTGGGCCTGGATGAGCCGGTGCAGGGCATCGATCCGGGCCAGTCTCTCGCCGCGCAGCAGGAAGCCTTTGAAGCGCAATGCCTGCGCGCGGCGCTGACCCGGCACAAGGGCGATGTGAAAGCGGTGCTGGAAGAGTTGCAACTGCCGCGCCGGACCTTCAATGAAAAGCTGCAGCGGCATGGGTTGAGCCGGGAGATGTTTGTTCCGGGCAGCTGATTTATTGATTGCCGCTAGTGGCCACTTCGCGAGCAGGCTCGCTCCCACATGGGATTTGTGCTCGCCGCGTCTTCCTCTGTGGGAGCGAGCCTGCTCGCGAAGGGGCCCGTTGAGCAGCAGCAAATATCCACTCTAATGAGCGATTTTCCGCTCAATCAAATCAGGCAATAAGCGGATTTCCGCTCATTAAATCTTAAGCCCCCCTCTAAACCGGCCCTCTCCCCGTTGGCACAGCTCCTGCTATAGCCCAGGCAGGCTGCGTTCCAACGCGCTCCACAAAAACAATTAAACGAAGGATCCTTCAATGGATAACTCCAACGCCCTGCCCCTTGGGTCGGCTGCCGCGCCCGCCAAAGAAAGAACCACCGCCAGCCGGATCAAATCGATCTTCAGCGGCTCGGTCGGCAACATGGTCGAGTGGTACGACTGGTACGTCTACGCCGCTTTCTCGCTGTACTTCGCCAAGACCTTCTTCCCCGCCGGTTCCACCACCGCGCAACTGATGAACACCGCCGCAATCTTCGCCGTGGGCTTCCTGATGCGTCCGATCGGTGGCTGGCTGATGGGTCTCTATGCCGACAAGGTCGGTCGCAAGAAAGCCTTGATGGCCTCGGTCTACCTGATGTGCTTCGGCTCCTTGCTGATCGCCCTCAGCCCGAACTACGAAACCATCGGCATCGGCGCGCCGATCCTGCTGGTCTTCGCCCGCTTGCTGCAGGGTCTGTCGGTCGGCGGCGAGTACGGCACCTCGGCCACCTACCTGTCGGAGATGGCGACCAGGGAGCGTCGCGGTTTCTTCTCCAGCTTCCAGTACGTGACCCTGATCTCCGGCCAGCTCATCGCGCTGGGCGTGCTGATCGTGCTGCAGAACATGCTGACCACCGAACAGCTGTACGCGTGGGGCTGGCGTATTCCGTTCGCCATCGGCGCACTGTGCGCGATCGTTGCGTTGTACCTGCGTCGCGGCATGGAAGAGACCGAGTCGTTCACCAAGAAAGAGAAGTCCAAGGAAAGCGCGATGCGCACCTTGATGCGCCACCCGAAAGAACTGCTGACCGTGGTCGGCCTGACCATGGGCGGCACGCTGGCGTTCTACACCTACACCACCTACATGCAGAAATACCTGGTGAATACCGTCGGCATGAGCATCTCCGACTCGACCACCATTTCTGCCGCCACGCTGTTCCTGTTCATGTGCCTGCAGCCGATCATCGGTGGCCTGTCGGACAAGATCGGTCGGCGTCCGATCCTGATCGCCTTCGGCGTACTCGGGACGATCTTCACCGTGCCGATCCTGATGACCCTGCACACCATCCAGACCTGGTGGGGCGCGTTCTTCCTGATCATGGCGGCACTGATCATCGTCAGCGGCTACACCTCGATCAACGCCGTGGTGAAAGCCGAACTGTTCCCGACCGAAATCCGCGCGCTGGGCGTCGGCCTGCCGTACGCACTGACCGTGTCGATCTTCGGCGGCACCGCCGAATACATCGCGCTGTGGTTCAAGAGCATCGGCATGGAAACCGGTTACTACTGGTACGTGACCGCGTGCATTGCGGTGTCGCTGCTGGTGTACATCACCATGAAAGACACGCAGAAACACTCGCGGATCGTGACTGACTGATCGGGTTTTCACAGCCACTGCAACGGTGGCTGTGGTGGCCCCTTCGCGAGCAGGCTCGCTCCCACATTGGATCGTGATCGACACAAGTCCCCTGTGGGAGCGAGCCTGCTCGCGAATGAGGCGACTCGGTATCAAGTCAACTCGGCAACCGGCGGCTTGCCATAACGCTTCTGCGCATACGAC
The DNA here is from genome assembly GCF_030209055.1 of Pseudomonas sp. lyk4-TYG-107. Classification (NCBI taxonomy): domain Bacteria; kingdom Pseudomonadati; phylum Pseudomonadota; class Gammaproteobacteria; order Pseudomonadales; family Pseudomonadaceae; genus Pseudomonas; species Pseudomonas sp. lyk4-TYG-107. Next base: position 38,376 of record NZ_JARVST010000007.1, on the reverse strand, counting down.
GCGCCGACAATCATCACCAGCAGAATCCCCGCCAACACCGCCGACGAGCCGATGGTGCCGAAGTCCAGGCCGCCCTTTTCATGGGACTTGGTCATCAGGTCGCCCAGGGTCGCACCGAACGGCCGGGTCAGCACGAACGCCACCCAGAACAACAGCACCGACGAAATCTTCGTGAAGTATTTGAGCGCCACGACCACGGCAATGGTCGAGCCGATCAGCAGCGCGCCACCGGCAAAACCCAGGCCCGAATCATCGGCCAGGTAGTCACCGAGCGCCGTGCCCAGGGTGTTGGAAAACAGAATCGCCATCCAGTAGAACATCTCGCCACGGAAGGTCTGCACCTTGCTGACGTTCAACGAGTCGCCGCTCAGACGCCAGGCCGTGAAGATCGCCAATAGAATCGCAATCAGGATCATCGACCCGGTGGCGTAGCCCAGTTCAAGGGTGCGGTCCATGAAGTCGGACATGGTGGTGCCGGCGGTGCTGGTCGACAGAATCACGATCCAGTACAGCAGCGGCTTGTAGGTCTTGGCCATCAGTTGGCTGATCAGGGTCAGCACGAACACGCTGATCAGGATCAGCGAGCTGAGGGCGTACCCGACGTTGAGGGTCATCGACAGCAAGTCCCCCGCGGTTTCCCCCAGGGTCGTCGCGCAGATTTTCATGACCCAGAACGCCAGGGTGATTTGAGGCAGTTTGTTCATCGCAAGCAAAGCTCCAGTGTGGGACGGCCGGTTCTTGGTTTTCTGGCCGTGGGCAGACTGGCGTCGCACCGGTGAAAAACCGGTCGGCAACAGATGAAAAATCCGTCATATCGCGAAAAACAGCGATTAATCCCCCATTAATGCTGCCCCGGCATCCTGCCACTACCTGATCGATGACCCGCGCGGCGTTCGCTCCCGACAGTGGAAGCCCATTCAATGCGCCGCCCTTAATATCAAGTTAATCGATTGTTTTTAGCATTTATTTGCGCTTTTTTATCAATTTAGTTGGCGTAGCATTAAACCCATGCAAGACACACCCGCCAACGAATCTGGAGTCACTCACATGAAAACCAAACTGATCCTCGCTTTCGCCTTGTCCGTAATGGCCGCCAACACCTTTGCTGCCGACGGTTTTGATCGCACTGGCTCGGCCGTCGCTGCCGATGGTTATGACCGCACTGGCTCGGCAACTGTCGCCGAGGATGGCTACGACCGCACCGGTTCGGCGACCTTTGCTGAAGACGGCTACGACCGCACCGGTTCGGCGACCTTTGCTGAAGACGGTTACGACCGCACCGGTTCGGCTGCCTTCGCCGCTGACGGCTACGACCGCACCCAATCCGCTTCGATCAGCTGATTGCAGTCGTAAAGCGCACAGCCCGGCTTCGGCCGGGCTTAGTCATTTCTGGGGCATGGCAAATATCCCCTGTGGGAGCGGGCTTGCTCGCGAAAGCGCCGGGTCAGTCAACCACTGTGGCAACTGAAAGATTGCATTCGCGAGCAACCCGCTGCCACAAAGGGGATTGCATCAACTGGAATATCTTTGTGTGACTGGAAAATGCTGTTTCAGACTTGCACTATTGCCTCCTACAAACGCCCTCCAGGAACCTCCAGCCATGTCCGATGACATCCACTTCTACGAACCCGCCAACGGCCACGGCCTGCCCCACGATCCGTTCAACGCCATCGTCGGCCCGCGTCCCATCGGCTGGATTTCTTCGCAGGATGCCGACGGCCAGCTGAATCTTGCGCCTTACAGTTTCTTCAACGCGTTCAACTACATTCCGCCGATCATTGGTTTCTCCAGCATCGGGCGCAAAGACAGCCTGAACAACATCGAGCAGACCGGCGAGTTCGCCTGGAACCTCGCCACCCGGCCGCTGGCCGAGCAGATGAACCAGAGCTGCGCGATGGTCGCGCCTGAGGTCAACGAGTTTGAATTGGCCGGGCTGACGTCAGTGGCGTCGAAGGTGATTGCGGTACCACGGGTAGCCGAAAGCCCGGTGTCCTTCGAGTGCAAGGTCACGCAGATCATCCAGTTGCAGCGCGCCGATGGCGAAACCGTGCCGAGCTGGCTGATTCTCGGCGAAGTGGTCGCCGTGCATATCGCCAAATGGCTGTTGAAGGACGGGATCTACGACACCGCCGCGGCAGAACCGATTCTGCGCGGCGGCGGGCCGGCGGATTATTTCCAGTTGGGGCCTGAAGCCCTGTTCAAGATGTGGCGCCCGGGGGCGGACAAGTAAGCGCAGTTACCAGATCAGCTCGGCGTCATCAGTGACGCCCTTGAGGCGGTCCAGCTCATTGATGGCAGCCTCATCGGCAGCGATGGCGCCGGGGAAAACCTGATCACCCAGCAGTTTGTGGAAGCGTGGCGCACCGCCATCGACCAGGGCCTTGACCGCGATTGCCGCGTGGTAACCCTTGTTGCCGCCCAACTCGACAGGGACGACTGCGGAGACTGCTTCGAAGTGTTCAAACTCTTTACGTGCCATGGCACACATCCTGGCTCAGATGAATAAGCCGGACATTAAACCCTCAACCGGCGAGTTTGTGTATCGGTGCCGGACATTGTCCGAGCGCCTGCGCTGCCGACACCTCTTTGAAGGTGTGGAAATCCAGGCTGTTGACCACCAGGTCCTGGACCAATTCGGCAAAGATCTGCATCGACGGGCTGTTGAAATACGCGGTCATTGCCTGTTGATGGCTCCAGAAACCGGAGACCAGCCACAGGTCCGGATCGCATTGCGAATGCTGCAGGGCAAAGTTCAGGCAACCGGGGGCGTTGCGTGACGGTTCGATCAAGGCACTGAGGCGTACACCCAGTTCGGCGGAGCGTCCGGCGCGCGCTCGAACGAAGGCCATATGACTGACGGGAATCTGCTTGGACATGTTCAACCCTCCCAGGGAGTCGCGTGGCAGCCGGGGGACGGGCTGCGACAGGATCAAAGGTTAAGGGCCGGGCGCAAGGTGCCGTTAGTCGATTCCTGCCGCTGCGTTGCACAATCCTGCGAGACTGCACAAACGCCCCGCATCGATGGGTAGAAACCTGTCACACCGCTGTCACAACGCTTTTGTGTAGGAGCTGCCGAAGGCTGCGATCTTTTGACTTTTGTTTTTAAAATCAAAAGATCGCAGCCTTCGGCAGCTCCTACAGGGGTCTTCGACCCAAGGGGTAAGGTGGCGGTCGCGGGCTGATGGCCGGCACGCAAAAGCAGCCCATGCAGAATCAGGCAAGCATTTGACAGGATGTGTCTACCGCTGGCGCTTGCACAAACATATGCTCTGCCCCATTCCAGATTCCTTGCCGAGGATGCCGTGCATGACGTCATTCGATCGTTTCCAGTCTCCGCCCGATGCCGACATGGAAAAACAGCGTGCAGAACTCGCGGCGATCATCCGCCGCAACACCACGGACGACGGCAGTTATCAGACCGCCATCGGCTCGCTGTTCATGTCGCGCCATACCCAGTCCCATGACTTCGCCCCGGTACTTGCGCAACCGGCGCTGTGCATCATGGCTCAGGGCCGCAAAGAGGTGCGCCTGGCCGATGAGTTCTTCAATTACGACCCGCTGAATTATCTGGTGGTCTCGGTCTCGATGCCGCTCAGCGGGCGGGTAGTGAATGTCTCGCCGGAGGATCCGATTCTTGCCGTGCGCCTGGACATCGACCCGGCGGAAATCACCGCACTGATCGCCGACGCCGGCCCCATGGGCGTGCCGACCCGACCGACCGGGCGCGGCCTGTATGTGGAAAAGATCGACAGCGCGATGCTCGACGCGGTGTTGCGTCTGGCGCGACTGCTGGATGCGCCGAAAGACATCGCCATGCTCGCGCCACTGATTCGCCGGGAGATTCTCTATCGCCTGCTGCGCAGTCCGCAGGGCCATCGCTTGTATGAAATCGCGATTGCCAACAGCCAGAGCCACCGCATCAGCCAGGCGATCAAATGGCTCAACGGCAACTTCGAACAGCCGCTGCGCATCGATGATCTGGCGAAAGAGGTGAACCTCAGCGTCTCGACCTTGCATCACCGTTTCAAGGCGATGACGGCGATGAGTCCGTTGCAGTATCAGAAGCAATTGCGCCTGCAGGAAGCGCGGCGCCTGATGCTGGCCGAAGGGCTGGAAGCGTCGGCGGCGGGCTATCGCGTGGGCTATGAAAGCCCGTCGCAGTTCAGCCGCGAGTACAGCCGTTTGTTTGGTGCACCGCCGTTGCGGGATCTGGCGCGGTTGCGGCAGTCGGTCTGATCCGGACTTGGCGTTGCTGCATCTGGCGCTTTCGCGAGCAGGCTCGCTCCCACAGAGGAACGCATTTCCAAATGTGAGAGCGAGCCTGCTCGCGAAGAGGCCAGCGAGGCCAACATCAAATCCGGATCAAGCCCCCAACACACGACACGCCTCGCTCGGCAACGTCACCGACACCGGATGCCCGATCCCCAAACCGATCCCCTGACACGGCGTGCTCAGCGCCGTGAACGTCACCCCGGAACACTCCACCGTGGTCTCGATGGTCGCGCCGATATCGCGCACGAACGTCACCTTGCCGAGCAAGCGATTGCCCGCCGTGGCTTGTGGCGCGGACAGTTGCAGATCCTCCGGACGAATCAGCATCTTCACCTTCTGCCCCACTTCGATGCTGCTGCAGATCGGCACTTGCAGCGCATCACCGCCCGGCAAACTGACCTTGCCGTCACCCAGCGCCGTGGCCGGAAAAATGTTGCCCGAACCGATGAAGTCGGCGACGAATTCGTTGGCCGGGTGCCGATAGATTTCGATCGGCGTGCCCACCTGCTGCACCTTGTGCTCGCCCAGCACTACGACAATGTCTGCCATGGTCATGGCTTCGCGCTGGTCGTGGGTGACCATGATCGTGGTGATGTTCAAACTCTGCTGCAACTGGCGGATTTCCACCTGCATCGACTCGCGCAGCTTGGCGTCCAGCGCCGACAACGGTTCGTCGAGCAGGAGGATTTTCGGCCGCGAGGCGATGGCCCGGGCAATCGCCACCCGCTGCCGTTGCCCGCCGGAGAGTTTCGCCACCGGTCGGTCGATCATCGCCTGCAACTGGATCAACTCCAGCAATTCCACCACCCGCGCCTGCTGCTCGGCCTTGCTCACGCCGCGCAGTTTCAGCGGGTAGGCGATGTTCTCGCCGACGGTCATGTGCGGGAACAGCGCCAGCGACTGGAACACCATGCCGAAGTTGCGCAGGTGCGCCGGGGTGTGGCCGATGTTCTCGCCATCCAGGCGAATCTCGCCGCCGGTGAGAGTTTCCAGCCCGGCGATCATCCGCAGCAAGGTGGTTTTGCCGCAGCCCGACGGGCCGAGAAAACACACCAGTTTGCCTTCCGGCAAATGCAGATTGACCTCCTGTACCGCGCAAGCCGAGCCGTAGAATTTCTCGACGTTTTCCAGAATCAGACCAGTCATGTTGCACCTCAAATCAAAAGGAAACGCCGCCCTCGCCCACCAGCTTCTCCAGCGCCCAGATCAGGACGAAGTCGATCAGCACGATCAGCACGGCAAACGAGAACACGGTGGGGTCGAGCGATGACACGGTGCGGCTGTACATCCAGATCGGCACGGTCATGACGTCGATGGTGTAGAGGAAATAGGTCACGGTGAATTCGTTGAACGAGACGATGAACGCCAGCAGCATCCCCGCCAGAATCCCCGACTTCATCAACGGCACCACCACGTCGACAATCGCCCGCAGCGGTGAAGCGCCGAGCATCCGCGCGGCTTCCTCGACTTCACTGCCGATGGAGAGCATGGCGGCGGTGCAGTTTTTCACCACGAACGGCAGCGCCAGAATCACGTGGGCAATCACTAGCCGCGAAGTGGTCAGGTGGAACGGCAGGCTGTCGAACACCAGCAGCAACGCCAGTCCCAACACCACCATGGGAAACACCAGCGGCAACGACATCAGTTGCAGCGCCACGGCTTTGCCACGGAACTCGCAACGGGTCAGCGCATAGGCGGCAGGCACCGCGATCAGCGTGGCGAAAACCATGGTCAGGCACGACACCAGCAGGCTGGTAGCCATGGCCTGACCGAGACTCAGCACGTCGCTGGCGTCTGGCGAGACGAAGGTGTGCCAGGCCGCCTTGTACCATTGCAGGCTGTAGCTGCTCGGCGGGAAGTCGAGGTTCGACGCACCGCTGAACGACATGACGATCATGGTCAGGATCGGCAACACCGCCAGCAGCAGAATGAACCCGGAGAGGATTCCGGCGAACTTGCCGGTGTCGCCAGGCAGCAGCGCCATGCGCTTGTTGATCAGGGTACTCATTGCGAAGCCTCCAGCAGACGCCGACGACGGCCGGTGATGTATTCAGACAGGGTCATGATCGCCAGCGTGGTGACGATCAGCACCACCCCGGCAGCGGATGCCGCGGGCCAGTTCATCAGCGGCGCGATCTGGTCATGCACCATCACCGCGAGCATCGGCACACGGCGGCCACCGAGCAGCAACGGCACGACAAAACTGCTGGCGTTGTAGGCGAACACCAGCGTCGCCCCGGTGATGATCCCCGGCAGACTCATCGGCAACAGCACCTGACGGAACACTTGAAAACGACTGGCGCCCAGTGTCGCCGCCGCCTCTTCGTAGGTACGCGCAACACCGCGCATGGCGCTGGCAATCGGCAGCACGGCCAAAGGAAACGCGGTCTGCACAAGCCCCATCAGCACGCCGTTCTGGTTGTACAGCAGCATGATCGGGCGCTTGATCAGGCCCAGGCCCATCAGCGTCTGGTTGAGCATCCCGCCCGGGCCGAGAATCACCAGCCAGCCGTAGCTTTGCAGCAGCAGGTTGACCAGCAGCGGTAACAGCACCGCCGCGAGGAAAATCCGCCGCACGAACGGCGAGGTCAGCCGTGACATGGTGTACGCCACCGGGATCGCCAGCAGCACCGCGATCACTGCACTGATCAGCGCCAGACGCAGGGTCAGCAGCAGGGATTTGAGGTAATAGGGTTCGAGCAATTGCGCGTAGCTGGCGAGGCTGAATCCGCTCCATTCCGCGCCTTTAGTGCCGACGCTCATGCGCAGCACCAGCAGGCTGGCGGCAATCAGCACACCGAGAAACAGCATCGACGGCGTGAGGAAAAACCACGCCCGCGCCGTCGGCGAAATACCCCGCGGCGGGCGCACGTCAGCGGCGCCGACCGGTTGGGTCAGGGATTGATGTTCCATAGCAATGATCTCGTCAATGGAAAGCTAATCTCGCAAACACCTCAATCTCCTGTGGGAGTCATTTTTTTGTGGTGAGGGGATTTATCCCCGACCGGCTGCGAAGCAGTCGCAAAACCATCGTGCGCGGTACATTTGATGCACCGTATTTGCTGATCTTGGGGCAGCTACGCTGCCCATCGGGGATAAATCCCCTCACCACAGGACTCGCTCCCACAGGGGGCCCATGGTGTTCGGGAGGCCGGCGTCAGGAAGAAAAAATTTCCGTATAGCGACGAATCCATTGGTCATGCACGGTCGCCAGGAAGGCGTTGTCGTGCATGATCGCCTTCTCGGCAATCTGCTCCGGTGTGAGGATGTACGGGCTCTTGCGCGCTTCGGCGGAGATGATCGCCTTGGCGTTGACCGGGCCGTTGAAGATGTCTTCGGCCATCTTGCCCTGCACCAGCGGGTCGAGAGAGTGGTCGATGAAGGCGTAGGCCAGGTCGGTGTCGCCCGGACGGTTCTTCGGCATCACCGAGAGCATCAGGTCGGTGTAGAAACCTTCCTTCATGCCGAACGTGGCACCGAGGCCGTAGTTCGGATCGCGAATCTGCTTGGGGAAAAATGCCGGGGCGTACAAGCCGCCCATGTCCAGGGAACCGGTGCGGAACAGTTCGGCGATCTGGTTCGGATTCTCGCCGAGGGTGACCACACGCTCCTTCAGCTCGGCGAGTTTCTTGAAGCCCGGCTCGATGTTGTGTTCGTCACCGCCTGCGAGTTTCGCGGCGATGATGATCAGGTCCATGGCCTCGGTCCAGTTCGGCGGCGGCAGGAAAATGTTCGGCGCCAGATCGGCATCCCACAGCGCGGCATAACTGTCCGGTGCCTGTTTGAGGGTGCGGGTGCTGTAGACCAGACTGTTGCACCACAGCAGGTAACCGATGCCGTGGCCGTTGGCGCCGGTGCGGTATTTTTCCGGTACGTCGATCAGGTTGGGAATCCGGTTGAGGTCGGGTTTTTCCAGCAGCCCGGCGGCGGCCAGACCTTCGGCGCCGACCCCGGCCAGGGTGATGATGTCGTACTGCGGACGGTCACCGCCGGCCTTGAGTTTGGCGACCATTTCCGAGGTGCTGCCGGTGCGGTCGGCGATGACCTTGGCGCCGGTCTTGGCCTCGAAGGTGGCGGCGATGTTGCGCAGTGCGGCGAGGCCGGTGTCATCCGACCAGGTCAACAAGCGCAGGGTCTTGCCGGCGAACCGCGTGTCGCTGGCGCTGGCCCGGATGAAGGGCATGCTCAGGGCCGCCGCCGCTACCGAGGCGACGCCGACGGTTTTAATGAATTGACGCCTGTTCAGATCATGCTCGCCCATGAAGGACTCCCTTTGTTCTTTTAAGTATGAGGTTGGTCGCAACCGTTGCATCCGCGCGGCCGGATCCGCTGCAGGCCTTGTATTACAAGGCCTGCAGCGCTGCCGACGGGTTCATCCTGAGGTCGTGCAATACACCTGACTATCGATAAAAACTCATCGAAGCCATGACACCGACGCATGCCTCGTTGCGAGGCATGCGCTCACCGTTTTCGGGCGCTCAGAGCGCCCGGATCACGTGTTTGATTTCTTGAAACGCAGCCAGGCCCCACGGCCCCAATTCACGACCGATGCTGCTCTGCTTGTAACCGCCCCACGCCGTCTGCGGGAAGATCACTTGCGGCGCGTTGAGCCATACAAGCCCCGCCTGCAGGGCGTTGGCGACGCGGTCGGCGGTCTCGGCGTTACGCGTCACCACACTGGCGACCAGCCCGAACTGGCTGTCGTTGGCCAGGGCAATCGCCTCGGCTTCGCTGCTGAAACTGCGCACGCAGAGCACCGGGCCGAAAATCTCTTCACACCACAACGCACTGTCGAGGGGCACGTCGGTGAACACTGTCGGCTGCAAAAAATAGCCGCGTGGCAGATGCGCCGGACGATTACCGCCGCACACCAGCTTCGCCCCGGCACTCAAACCGCGGTCGATGTGGCCGAGCACGCGCTGGTATTGCGCCTGATTGACCAGCGCGCCCATCTCCACGTCCGGGTCGAACGGATCGGCCACGCGAATCGCTTGTGCGCGCTTTTGCAGACGCTCAAGAAACTCATCGGCCAGCTCATCGGCGACCAGCACCCGGCTGGTGGCCGAGCACATCTGCCCGGCGTTGAAGAAACCGCCGCCGCAGGCCAGTTCCACCGCCAGTTCCAAATCGGCATCTTCAAGCACCAGCAGCGAAGATTTGCCGCCCAGTTCCAGGCTCACGCCCTTCACCGTTTCGGCGGCGCGCTGCATCACCTGCACGCCGACGGCATTGCTGCCGGTGAAGGAAATCTTGGCGATGCGCGGGTCCGCCGACAGCGGTGCACCGACCGCCAGACCGGTGCCGCACACCAAGTTGAACACACCGTCGGGCAAGCCGGACTCGGCAATGATCGCCGCCAGTTCCAGCTCCGGCAGCGGCGTGACTTCCGACGGTTTGAGCACCACGCAGCAACCGGCGGCCAAGGCAGGCGCAAGTTTCCACGCGGTGGTGACCATCGGGAAATTCCACGGCACGATCAGCCCGACCACACCGCACGGTTCACGACGCAGACGCGCGCTGAAGTCATCGCTGGGCAGCGCCACGTTGCTGTCGAGTTGTGCGTCGAGGCCTTCGGCCAATTCGGCGTAATACTCGAACGTGGCGATCACATCATCGACATCGATCGCCGCTTCGAATTGCGGTTTGCCGTTGTTGCTCGACTGCAACTTCATCAAGTGGTCACGACCGTTGCGCACGCCGTTGGCGATGTTGCGCAGAATCGCGCCACGCTCGGCGCCAGTGGTTTTCGACCAGCGCTTGAACGCTTCAGTGGCGGCGCTGACGGCCAGATCAACCGCGCGTTCATCGCCGCCATTGACCGTGGTCAGCAGCGCTTCGGTGGCCGGGTTGATCACCCGCAGATGCTCACGTCCGGCCGACCATTGACCGTTGATGTACAGGCCATCGAGTGTGGTTGGGAAATTGATCATTGGGCCACCGCCTGCATCCACTGGGTCTGGTCGATTTCGATCAGGGTCGGGCCCTGACGATCGGTGGCAGCACGCAGCGCGCCGCGCAATTGTTCGACCGAGCTGATCGCCTCGGCGGCGCAGCCCAGGGCCTTGGCCACGCCGATGAAATCCGGGGTGTAGATATCGACGCCGACCGGTTCGATGGCGCGGTTGACCATGTATTTTTTGATCTCTTCGTAACCCTGGTTATTCCACAGCAGGATGATCACCGGCGTACGCGCTTCAACCGCGCTGGCCAGTTCCGGCAGGGTGAACTGCAAGCCACCGTCGCCGATCAGGCACACCACTGGCGGACGAGCACCGTCCTCGACGCTACCGCCGAGCCACGCGCCAATCGCCGCCGGCAGGGCGTAACCGAGGGTGCCGTAGCCGGTGGACGAGTTGAACCAGCGCCGTGGACGTTCCGGGTTGAACGTGAGGTTGCCGGTGTACACCGGTTGTGTGGAGTCGCCGACGAATACTGCGTCCGGCAACTCGTGCAGAACGGTTTCCAGAAAACGGGTCTGGGCCAGGGTTGGCGCGTCCCAGGTCGCGGCCAGCTCATCGCGCAGACGCGCTGCCCGCACCTGGCCCCAATCGTTGCGCCGCTCGGCCAGCGCCTGCTGCGACAGTGCGCCGAGCAGCACTTGCGCGGCGTTGCGCGAGTCGGCGACCAAGGCCAGGTGCGGCGGATAGTTGCGCACGGTCTGATCGGCATCGATGTCGATGCGCAACAGCTTGCCGGGGATTTCAAAGCCGCCGGCGAAGGTCACGTCGTAATCGGTTTCGGCCAGTTCGGTACCGATCGCCAGCACCACGTCGGCATCGGCCACCAGTGCGCGAGTGGCGACCAGGCTTTGCGTCGAGCCGATCAGCAGCGGATGGCTGGAGGGCAACATGCCTTTGGCGTTGATGGTCAACGCCACCGGGGCGTCGAGCAGTTCGGCCAGTTCGGTGAGTTCGGCGGCGGCATCGATGGCGCCACCACCGGCGAGAATCAGCGGACGTTGAGCGCCGGCCAGCAACTCAGTCATGCGCCGTACTGCAGCCGGTGCAGCCCCGGCGCGGTCGATGTGCACCGGAACGCTGGCGAGCAGCTCATCAGCCTCTTCTACCAAAACATCCAGCGGAATCTCGATGTGCACCGGACGCGGACGCCCCGCCTGAAACAGCGCGAAAGCACGGGCCAGCACGCCGGGCAATTCCGCCGCCGACATCAGGGTGTGGGAGAACGCCGCGACGCCACCGACCAGCGCGCTCTGGTTCGGCAACTCATGGAGTTTGCCGCGACCGCCACCCAACTGGCTGCGGGTCTGCACGCTGGAGATCACCAGCATCGGGATCGAGTCGGCGTAGGCCTGGCCCATCGCGGTGGTGATGTTGGTCATGCCCGGGCCGGTGATGATGAAGCACACACCCGGTTTGCCGCTGGTGCGCGCATAGCCGTCAGCCATGAATCCGGCGCCCTGCTCGTGCCGTGGAGTGACGTGGTTGATGCTCGAACGGGCCAGCCCGCGATACAGTTCCACGGTGTGCACCCCGGGGATGCCGAACACCTGCTCGACCCCGTAATCCTCGAGTAACTTGACCAGTACTTCGCCACACGTCGCCATGTCGATTGCCCTTTTGTCAGCTGAAAACACAGATCCCGTGTAGGAGTGAGCCTGCTCGCGATGACTTCGGTGCATTCAACATCGCAGTGACTGACACATCGCAATCGCGAGCAGGCTCACTCCTACAAAGAGCCCTTGAATGGGCTCATTGAACGGGCGGCAGGTAGCGGCAACAATCGATTAAAAGTCATACTAGCCATGTCCTCACGTCATACCTTGGATCCACATGAAACGACTGCCTCCCCTGCCCGCCCTGCACACGTTTCTGATTACTGCGCAGTGCTGCAACTTCACCCGGGCGGCCGAGCAGTTGCACATCACTCAGGGCGCGGTGAGCCGGCAGATTGCCGGGCTGGAAGCTCATCTGGGGTATGAGTTGTTCATCCGTCTGGCCCGAGGCCTGGAACTGACCGCCGAAGGACGCGAATGGCTGCCACGGGTGGAAAAGATCTTCGGCCTGATCAGCGAGGCCACCGAGCAGATCGGGCGCAAGCGGCAAACCCTGCAGCTCAAGGCGCCAAGCTGCGTGATGCGCTGGCTGGTGCCGCGCCTGCTGCAATGGCAAAAGGAGCGCCCGGACGTGCCGGTCAAACTGACCACTACACTGGCCCATGGCGTCGACTTTCAGCGCGAGCAATTCGATGCGGCGGTGATCTACGGCACGCCGCCGGACAACTCCTCGACCGCGCTGCATCTGTTTGATGAACAGCTGACACCGGTCTGCTCGCCAGCATTATTGAAAGGCCCACCGGCGCTGAGCGAACCGGCCGACCTGCAACAGCATCTGCTGCTGCATCCGACCCGCGACACCCAGGACTGGACGGTGTGGCTGACCGCCGCCGAATTGCAGTTGAGCAACGTCAACATGGGGCAGCATTTCGAGACGCTGGATCAGGCGATGTCGATGGCGTCGCATGGGACGGGTGTGGCGATTGGCGACTGGTCGCTGATCGGCGATGACCTGCGCGCGGGGCGGCTGGTGATGCCGTTTGAGCTGAAGGTGAAAACGGGGCTGGGCTACTACGTGGTGATGCCGCAGGGCGGGGAAGCGTCGCCGCAGCTGGAGGAGTTGATGATCTGGCTGGTGGAGCAGGCGCATACCCGCTGAAGTACACAGATCCCCCTGTGGGAGCGGGCTTGCTCGCGAAAGCGGAGTGTCAGCGACATTTTAAGTGACTGACACACTGCATTCGCGAGCAAGCCCGCTCCCACATTGGGTCTGCGTCGTTGCTTAATACCCGACCGTAAACCGCTGACGCGAATGCTTCGGCGTTTCCACTTCGTCAATCAGCGCAATCGCGTAATCGGCGAAAGTGATCCAGCTGCGACCTTCAGCACTGAACAGCAAATGATCCTTGCCAACGCGGAAGGTGCCGGTGCGCTCACCTTCGACGAACTCTGCCGATGGCGAGAGGAAAGTCCAGTCCAGATCCTTCTCCTGACGCAAGGCATCAAGAAACGCCGCGCCAGCGCTGGCCTCGGTTTTGTACTCAGCGGGGAAACCGGCGCTGTCGATCACTCGGGTTTCGTCCGGCAGCAACAGCGAACCGGCACCGCCAACCACCAGCAGACGCTTCACACCCGCCTGCTTCACCGGGCCGACCAAGGCACTGGCCGGTACCGTGGCGAAGTGCGCGGCGCTGATCACCACGTCGTGACCGGCCACTGCCGCTTGCAGCGCCGTCGAATCCAGCACATCGACATTCTTGCTGACCACACCGCCACGCGCGCCGATCTTCGAGGTGTCGCGGGCGATGGCAGTGACGCTATGCCCGCGACGCAGGGCTTCTTCCAGCAATTGGCTACCGGCACGGCCGGTGGCACCAATGATTGCGATCTTGCTCATGACATTCTCCAGTTGGCTTGAGAGTGCTGCGTTTTCAGAATCGGGTTACCACTTCATCTCGCCCTTGGCGACTTTGGCGCTCAGCTCCAGCGAGCTTTCTTCGCCGAGTTTCGGGTAGCGCTTGTGCATGGCCTTGATCAGTGCAGCGGAATCCTTGGCCTTGGCGGTTTCTTCGTCGAAAGCCTTAATGTAGTCGGCGGTGAATTTCACGCTGGCCAAAGAGCGGCTGCTCTCGCCCAGGTAGTGACCCGGCACCACGGTTTTCGGCTTCAGGGTTTCGATCGAGTGTAGGGTTTGCAGCCAGTCGGCGTGGGATTGCGCGGTCTGGGTATCGGCCATCCACACATGAATGTTCTCGGCGACCACGACGCCACCGACCACAGCCTTGAGCGACGGAATCCACACGAAGCTGCGATCCGGTTGTTTGCCTTCAAGACCGACCACCTGCAACTTCTGCCCTTCGAGCATCAGGCTGTCGCCCTTGAGCACGCCCGGCACGATGGTTTTGGCCGGTACGTCGCCGCCCATTTTCGGGCCCCAGAAGGCGAGTTTGCCGGCGACGGTTTTGTTGATGTGATCCACGGTCGGCTGCGAGGCCAGCACTTCGGCGTCGGGGAAAGCCTGGGTCAGGGTGTCGAGGCCGAAGTAGTAATCCGGGTCACCGTGGCTGATGTAAATGGTGGTCAGGTGCTTGCCGCTGGCGCGGATCTTTTCCACCACCTGCTCGGCCTGGGCCTTGCCGAATTGTGCATCGACCAGAATCGCGTCTTTCTCGCCGCTGACCAGCACCGAGGTCACCGGGAAGATCGCGTGGGTGCCTGGGTTGTAGACATCCAGGGTCAGATTGGCGGCAGCGGCGTGGGCCGCGAAACCGAGGGTGGCGGTGGCCAGCAAAACGCGCTTGAGGGTAGTGAAGCCGATCATCTGTTGCTCCGTGATCCGAATGCCGTGTTTGGCGATGGGACAGAGCTTAGTTGCCTGACTCGGTACAAAAAATGCGATGCTTGGACATAGTTTGTTTCTGAAAGCGGGCAAATCATGGATCGTCTTCAAGCAATGCGCGTGTTTGTCACGGTGGTCGATCTGGGCAGCCAGTCGGCGGCGGCCGATCATCTGGACCTGTCACGGCCAGTGGTGTCGCGTTATCTGGCGGAGCTGGAAGACTGGGTCGGCGCGCGCCTGATGCACCGCACCACACGTAAATTGAGCCTGACCGCCGCCGGCAGTGAAATCCTGCCGCGCTGCCGGCAAATGCTCGAACTCTCGACCGACATGCAGGCCGCCGTCAGCGAACCCGACGAGGCACCGCGCGGACTGCTGCGCATCAGTGTCAGTACCTCGTTCGGTCAGGCGCAACTGGCCGATGCCATGGCGGCGTACGTCAAGCGCTACCCCGGGGTCAGCATCGATCTGCAGATGCTCGACCGCACGGTGAATCTGGTGGATGAGCGCATCGATCTGGCGATCCGCACCAGCAATGACCTCGATCCGAACCTGATCGCCCGGCGCCTGACCGTGTGCCGCTCGGTGGTCTGCGCCGCACCGGCTTATTTGCGCGACAACCCGCCACCGCAGCGGGTCGAGGACCTGAGCCGGCACAACTGCCTGACCCACTCCTACTTCGGCAAGAGCCTGTGGCATTTCGAGGAGGACGGCGAGCCCGTGTCGGTGCCGGTGCAGGGCAACATCAGCGCCAACGAGGCCAGCACCCTGCTGCGCGCAACCCTGGCCGGTGCGGGCGTGGCGATGCTGCCGACCTATCAGGCCGGGGTGCATGTGCATGCCGGTGAACTGGTGCGCCTGCTGCCGGATGCAGAGCCACGGCAGATGAACATCTACGCGGTGTACGCCTCACGCAAGCACATGCCGGCGGCGTTGCGCAGCATGCTGGATTTTCTCGTCGAACGATTCCCGGAAAATCCCGAATGGGATATGGGCCTGTAAATCCGATGCCCCTGTGGGAGCGGGCTTGCTCGCGAAGGCGGTGTATCAGTCTGGATTGTCATCGACTGACACCACGCCTTCGCGAGCAAGCCCGCTCCCACAGGGGGGATGTCACATAGGCCGAATCCGTGGCTGGCAACTCTATGCCGCTGACCTATGCTGAAAGTAATACCGCAGGGTATGCGTTCAGAGGTCTACGCCATGAACATCAGAACAAGAAGGTACTTCGCGATTTTCATCACCTGCGCTGCCACGCTGGCGCTGTACGGCACCGCGGCCTGGCGGGTCGAGCAACTGCGACAACTGCCGCGCGAATACGCCAGCTGCAATTTCGAGCGCTGTATTCCGCATAACGCGACGCTTAATGCGCTGCGCTGAATGATCTGAGCTGGCATGCAATCCTGTGGGAGGGGGCTTGCTCCCGAATGCGGTGTGCCATTCAGCATTGATGCACACTGATAGACCGCTTTCGGGAGCAAGCCCCCTCCCACAGGATATCGCCAGGTTTACAGGATCACTGATCGGCCTTCAGCCGGTCACGAAACGCTTTTGGCGAAATGCCCACCCTGCGCCGGAACAGGCGCGTGAAGTTGGTCGGATCGGAAAACCCCAACAACTCCGACATCTCATAAATGGTCATGCTGGTGTAGGTCAGCAAACGTTTGGCTTCCAGTAACTGGCGTTCGTGCATGATCTGCAGCGCTGGCTGCCCTGCCAGTTCGCGGCAGGTGCCGTTGAGGTGTGACACCGAAATCCCCAGACGATGGGCGAGGTCTTCGACCTTCACATGCTGGCGGTACGTCTCCTCCACCAATTGAATGAACCCGTTGAGGTATTCGCGCTGGCGTTGCGGCCGCTGGCTGGCGTTATGGCGCACGAGCGCCTGACGGCTGACCCAGACCATGATCACGCTGACCAGCGAATGCATGAGCATTTCCCGCGCGGGTTGATGGCCGTTGTACTCGGCCTGCAACGCTGAAAACAGACTGTTCAGGTACTCCGCGTCCTTGCCCGCCGGGTAGTGCTCGGCCTGGGCCAGTGCGTGCACCGAACTGCCCAGTTGCGCCTGCAGGTGATTGATCAGCGGATTGGCGAGGGTGACGACGAATCCTTCGACGTCCTCGGAAAAGCGAAAGCCATGCACCGACAACGGTGGCAGGACTTGAATCGCGGGTTGGTTGAGCTGCGTGCGTTGACCTTCGATTTCAAGCTCTGCCTGACCTTTGAAGACGAAGAGCAACTGGCACAAATCGGCGTGGCGGTGGGGTTTGATTTCCCATTGATGTTCGCGGCTGCGTTTGGAAATGGTTTCACAGTGCAGCAAGTCAGGGGTCGGCCAGTCCAGGCTTTCACCGTAGAGCTTGAACACCGGAATCGAAGGCAGGTCAGGCTTGTTCATCACTTCAATCCAGGCCTCGAGGTTGCGGGCGATAATCGCACCGATTGGCAGAATGTACAGGTATCGGCTCAGTTTTCACCTTCAATTGACAGACCCGCAAGGGAAAAATGCAAGCACTCGATCCATAAAAATCATTCACCGGCGCCTGTCGCGTGAAGCTTGCGAGTCATAAAAACAATGAAAACGCTGAAAACCCAAGTCGCCATCATTGGCGCCGGTCCGTCCGGATTGCTCCTCGGTCAGTTGCTGCACAACGCCGGCATCGACACCCTGATTCTCGAACGCCAGACACCCGACTATGTCCTCGGACGAATTCGCGCCGGCGTGCTTGAACAAGGCATGGTAGAGCTGTTGCGCCAGGCCGGCGTAGGCGCGCGCATGGATGCCGAAGGGCTGGTGCACGCCGGCTTCGATCTGGCACTGGATGGGCGTCTGGCACACATCGATCTGCAGGGTTTGACCGGCGGCAAAACCGTCATGGTTTACGGTCAGACCGAAGTCACGCGCGACCTGATGGCCGCTCGTCGGGAGGCTGGCGCACTGTCGTTTTATGAAGTGAGCCATGTCGCTCCTCACGGCATGAAAAGCGACGAGGCTTTTGTCACCTTCGAAAAGGACGGCGAAACCTGGCGCGTCGATTGCGATTACATCGCCGGTTGCGACGGCTTCCATGGCGTGGCCCGGCAGTCGATTCCCGAGGACTGCCTGAAGACCTTCGAACGGGTCTATCCGTTCGGCTGGCTGGGGATTCTCGCCGACACCCCGCCGGTGCACGAAGAGCTGGTCTACGCCCGGCACGAACGCGGCTTCGCCCTGTGCAGCATGCGTTCGGCCACCCGTACCCGTTATTACCTGCAAGTGCCGGCCGAGGAGAACGTTGCCGACTGGTCCGACGAGCGCTTTTGGGCTGAGCTGAAAACACGTCTGCCCGCCGCGCTTGCCGAGAAACTGGTGACTGGCCCGTCGATTGAAAAAAGCATCGCGCCGCTGCGCAGTTTTGTCGTCGAGCCGATGCAGTACGGACGGATGTTTCTGCTCGGCGATGCTGCGCACATTGTGCCGCCCACCGGCGCCAAGGGCCTGAACCTGGCCGCCAGCGATGTCAGTACGCTGTTCAACATTCTGCTGAAGGTTTATCGCGAAGGGCGCACCGATCTGCTGGAGAAATACTCGGAGATCTGCCTGCGCCGGGTATGGAAAGCCGAACGTTTCTCCTGGTGGATGACCTCGATGCTGCACCGCTTCGACGAGCATGATGATTTCAGCCAACGGATCAGCGCCTCGGAACTGGACTACTTTGTCAGTTCAGAAGCGGGTCGAAAAACCATTGCAGAAAATTACGTCGGACTTCCGTACGAGGCTATCGAATAGCCTGCTACCGACTTACACTGGCGAGCATCCACCCGCGCGCAATGGCCGTGCGGGTCCATCACTGCCCGCAGGCTCGCCCGTGACCAATCTCAATCACCCTGAAACGCCCAAACCAGCCATTCGCAGCGTGCTGGTCGCGTTGATGATGGCGATTTTTCTCGGCGCGCTGGACCAGACCATCGTCGCCGTCTCGATGCCCGCCATCTCCGCACAGTTCAAGGACGTCAGCCTGCTGGCCTGGGTGATTTCCGGGTACATGGTGGCAATGACCGTGGCGGTGCCGATCTACGGCAAACTCGGCGATTTGTACGGGCGACGCAAACTGATGCTGTTCGGCATGGGCCTGTTCACCCTCGCCTCGCTGTTTTGCGGCATGGCGCAAAGCATGGAACAACTGGTGCTGGCGCGGATTCTCCAGGGCATCGGTGCCGGCGGAATGATTTCGGTCAGTCAGGCAATCATCGGCGACATCGTCCCGCCCCGCGAACGCGGGCGTTATCAGGGTTATTTCAGCAGCATGTACGCGGTGGCCAGCGTCGCCGGGCCGGTGCTCGGCGGCTACATGACCGAATACCTGTCGTGGCGTTGGGTGTTTCTGATCAATCTGCCACTGGGGCTGGGCGCCTGGTGGGTTGCCAATCGCAATCTACGCGGGCTGCCGATTCCGCAGCGCAAACCGATCATCGACTACCTCGGCACACTGTTGATGATCATCGGTTTAACCGCGCTGCTGCTGGCCATCACCCAGGTCGGTCAGGGTCATTCGTGGCGCAGCAGTGAAGTGCTCGGTTTGTTCGCCTGCGCGGTGCTGGTGCTGGCGGTGTTCGTCTGGCATGAACGCCGGGCGCGTGAGCCGCTGCTGCCGATGCACTTGTTCACCAACCGCAACGCGTTGCTGTGCTGGTGCACGATTTTCTTCACCAGTTTTCAGGCGATTTCGCTGATCGTGTTGATGCCGCTGCGCTTCCAGAGCGTCACCGGTGCCGGAGCGGATGCGGCGGCGTTGCACTTGCTGCCGCTGGCGATGGGGCTGCCGATCGGCGCTTATTTCGCCGGACGCCGTACTTCGGTGACCGGACGCTACAAACCACAGATTCTGACCGGCGCACTGTTGATGCCGATCTCGATTCTCGGCATGGCGTTCAGCCCACCCGATGCGACGCTGGTCAGCAGCCTGTTCATGCTGCTCAGCGGGATTGCCGGCGGCATGCAGTTCCCGACTTCACTGGTGGGTACGCAGAACTCGGTGGAGCAACGCGACATCGGCGTCGCCACCAGCACCACCAATCTGTTCCGTTCGCTGGGCGGCGCGGTGGGTGTGGCGTTGATGTCGGCGCTGTTGCTGGCGTTGTTGCAGGACTCGAGTTTTGCCCACCTGGCGAGCAACTCGCTGCTCAGCGAGGGGCATTCGGGCAACGTGCTGCTCGACGGTTTGAACGCCGCACCGGGCGATGCGCAGAACGCCTTGCGCGCCGAACTTTCGGTGACGTTCCGGCATCTGCTGTGGGTGAGTACGGCGGTATCGCTGCTGGGGCTGGCGGCGGCAATTGCGATGCCGAACAAGTTGCTGCGCGGGCGCGAGCACGGCGCCAAATAGGCACAGGTGCCATGAAAACCTGTGGGAGCGAGCCTGCTCGCGAAAGCGGTGTGTCATTCAACTGTGATGTCAGCTGACACTATGCCTTCGCGAGCAGGCTCGCTCCCACAGGGGGGCAAAGGTGTTTTCAAGGACTGTAGTAACCCACCGCCACCAGAAAATGCCCGACCTTCTTCAGGTAGGCATGCTTGTCCTCGACCTTGCCGGTCACCGGGTTTTTCCAGCGGTATTCGTATTCGCCGTCGTCCTGTTTGGCGATCAGCGCCAGAATCGGCTCGCCCACCGGTTTGCCTTCCGGGTCCTTGATCTTGCTGAAATCGGTGTTGATCAAGCGCAGGTTGGTGCCGTGGGCAACGTAGCGTTGGGTGTCCAGATCGACCACGAACACATACAGGTCATCCTGCAGATAACCGCCCTTGAGCGAGTTGATGGCCGTCAGCGTGCCCTTCTCGTTTTTCCCCAGATCGGTAGCAGCCTTGTCGAGAAGTGCCTTGGCCTGCTCGGCTGAAGCACGCGGCAGGTAATAACCGACGGCCAGAATGCGCTGACCGATGCGCTGGTAATACACATGTTTGCGCTCGACCTTGCCGTCCGCCCAGTTCTGCCAGCGGTATTCGGCCTGTTGAATGCCGTTGCCTTCCGGCACTAGCAAGGCGTCCTTGAAGGCCTTCTGCAAATCCGGCGCAAGCACTTCGCTGACGTCACGGCCGATCAAGGCTGAGGACGGCCCGCCGCTGGCGAGCATCACGCCTTTGGTGTCGACCACGAACACGTAGCGATCCTTGTCGACGAACTCGCCCTGACGGCTGAACGCGGCGAAGGCCTTGTCGCCATTGTCGTGGTAATAGGCCAGCGCCTTTTCCAGCAGCGCAATGGCGGCCTTGCTGTCGTCCTTCTGCGCGGTGGCGGCGTTGACCTGCCCTGCCCCCACAAAAAGCATCACCCCGAGCCACGCCACTTTATGCAAAAACCCCATAACGCATCCCTCGTTCTTGTTGGTGTTTCAAGAGCGTAGACGGCTTGGGGTCGGACGGAGCGCCGAATCCTGTAGCGAGGGGATTTATCCCCGATGGGCTGCGCAGCAGCCCTGATGGAGAGAACACATATTTTCTGACACACCGAGCTGATGGTTTGGGAGCTGCTGCGCAGCCCCATCGGGGATGAATCCCCTCACCACAAAGGTCCCTGGCTACAGTTCACCAGGCCCTACGGCCGGGCATTGATCTGCTGCTGCAGGTTCTGAATCTGCGCCTGCAGGGTGTTGAGGTTGCGGGTCATCTGCCCCCGGAATGCGTCGAACTCGGCGGTATTGCCGCCACCCTGCGCAGCGGCCGGACGGTTGTCCTGTTCACTCTTGAGAACGACGATTTCCTGCTCCAGACGCTCGATCGCCGCGCTCGGATTGCCTTGCTTTTTCAGCGCAGCGATATCAGCGCCGAGGCTTTTCAGTTGGGCGTCATAACTCTTGAGCTGCGCATCGACCTTACCGGTGTCGGCCGGGGCGCTTTTCAAGGTCGCCAGTTCGGCGCTCAAGGCTTTGACCTGAGCCTGCAACTGGGTATTGGCGTTCTGTTGCTCGGTGGTCTGCGCGGTCATCTGTGCCAGACGCTTGTCCAGATCACTGGTCTGACCGACCACGCCTTGCTGCTGTTTGCTCTGATCCAGCAACTGGGTTTCCAGCTGTTTGATCTGCAGCTTCAACGCTTCGCTGTCGCTGTTGACGTTGCTCTGGCTGGCGACGACCTTGCCGGAAATGTCCTGCAGGCGCCCCGCCGCTTCCTCGCTGATGCGCGCAAAGCTTTCCTGGGTCGCGACCAATTGCTGCTCCATCAGCGAAATCTGCTGGAAGCTCCACCAGGCCAGACCGATGAAGGCGAAGAACAACGCGCCGACCAGTGCCCACAGCGGCCCGGTACTCGCAGCCTTGACCTTGACCACCGGCGGCGTGCGCGAGTGCACCGAGGTGCGAGCGGAGGGCGGAATGTCATCGTCGTCAAAGGTGTCGGCCCGCAGGCTCGGTACATCGTCGAAATCGTCGTTGGCATCGTTACGCATGGACATTGAGGCAACCTTTGTGGAACGCGGTGATGGCTAAATGCTGCGAAGTATAACCGCCGCAGCCGCAGGGATTGACCCTCAAGCGGCAGTGCGGTTCATTGCCGGCCGGGCGACTTGTATCAACGGATGTCCTGGGCTTTCCACCAGCCACAGAACTCGTCGAGGGCCGACCACAGGCTGACTTTCGGATCGTAGTCCAGATAATGCCGGGCGCGACTGATGTCGAGGGTGAAATTTTTCTTCATGACTTGCATGCCCAACCGCGACAGGGTCGGCTCCGGGCGGCCCGGCCAGAGTTTGCACACGCCTTCGTTGAGCGCAGCAACGCTGTAGGCCAGACCGTACGAGCGGTATTTGCTGACCTGCGGCACTTCCATTTTGCGCATCACATAATTGACCACATCCCACAGCGGCACCGGCGCGCCATTGCTGATGTTGTAGGCCTTGCCCAACGCGGAACCGGCCGCCAGCAGGCTGCTGAGCAGCGCTTCGTTGAGGTTCTGCACGCTGGTGAAATCGACCTTGTTCAGGCCGTCGCCGATGATCGCCAGACGCCCCTTGCGCTGCATGTTCAGCAGGCGCGGGAAGATGCTCATGTCGCCGGCGCCAGTGACGAAACGCGGGCGCAGGGCGATGGTTTCCAGACCGAATTCCTGTGCGCCAAAGACCTTTTGCTCGGCCAGGTATTTGGTCGCCGCGTAGTGATGTTTGAAGCGCTTGGGCATTTGCTCTTCGGTCAGGCCGAGGTGATCGCGGCCATCGAAATAGATCGACGGCGACGACAGATGCACCAGCCGCCGCACGCGCTGCTTGAGGCAGGCTTCGACGACGTTTTCGGTGACCTGCACGTTGCCCTGATGAAAGTCCTGATAGCGCCCCCACAAGCCGACGGCGCCGGCGCAGTGCACCACGGCTTCGACGTCGGCACAGAGCTCGCGCACCAGATCCGCATCGGTGAGATCGCCCGGGACGAACTCGGCGCCACGGCGCACCAGATGCTCGACGCTTTCGGCCCGGCGACCGTTGACCCGCACATCCAGGCCCTGCTCCAGGGCGAAACGCGCAAAGCGTCCGCCAATGAAGCCGCTTGCGCCGGTGACCAGAATTTTCATGTAACGCTCCGATGTCTTTCGTTTACCTGATACGTCTGTCTTGACGCCGACCATCAGCCCAAGGGCACCAGCCAGCGCGGTGAAGAACGTAGCAATTGCTCGGTCAGCAAGGCCAGCAGCTGACCGCCATTGCGCCAATGATGCCAGTACAACGGCACATCGATCGGTTTATCTGGCAACAGTTCGCGCAATACGCCGCGTTGCAGTTGATCGCGCACTTGCAGTTCCGGCACCAGGCCCCAACCAAACCCGGCTTCGGTCAGACGCACAAAACCTTCGGAGGACGGGCACAAATGATGCTCGAAACCACCATCGACACCGAGCGATGCGAGGTAGCGATGCTGGAGAAAATCGTCCGGGCCGAACACCAGCGCCGGGGTGCGCGGCAGCTGCTCGGCGCGCACCCCGTCGGGGAAATGCCGCTCGATAAACGCCGGACTGGCCAGCGCCCGATAGCGCATCGCCCCGAGCAACACGCTACGCGCACCGGCCACCGGGCGCTCGCTGGCGCAGACACACGCCGCCACTTCCCCGGCACGCATGCGCTTGAGGCCGACGGTCTGATCTTCCACCACCAGATCCAGCAATAAATGCTGCTCCGCGCAGAAATCGCCCACGGCTTCGGCCCACCAGGTGGCGAGGCTGTCGGCGTTGATGGCGATGCGCAAACGCTCCGGCAGGCCTTCTTCGTCGAGCGCCGGCACCAGGGTCTGCAAGTCACGTTCGAGCAGGCGCACCTGCTGGACATGGTTGAGCAGCCGCCGGCCAATCTCGGTCGGCGATGGCGGCGTGCCGCGTACCAGCACCGGTTGGCCGACCCGCGCTTCCAGCAATTTGATCCGCTGGGAGATCGCCGATTGCGACAAGCCCAGCACCTGCGCGGCGCGCTCGAATCCAGCCTGCTCGACCACGGCGGCCAGAGCGGAAAGCAATTTGTAGTCGAACATCAGTTTTCCTAATGAGCGATCAGCACTATTGGTTTTTCTTATACCGCTTTCGACCGGAGAATAGCCAGCAAGCACTCTTTATCAAGGAACACGGCAATGGCTGGCGAAACCTCACTCACAACTCTGCTGCGCAGCATGAGCCCGCAGCTCAATGCCGGCGAATACGTGTTCTGCACCCTGCGTGACGGCCAGTTGCCGAGCGGCGTGGAGATTGTCGGCAGCTTCCGCGAGCAGGAAGGCCTGACCGTGATTCTGGAGCGCTCCCAGGCTGAACGTGCCGGGTTCGCTTTTGATTATGTGGCGGCGTGGATCACCCTCAATGTGCATTCGGCGCTCGAAGCCGTTGGCCTGACCGCCGCGTTCGCCAGCGCATTGGGCAAGGCCGGAATCAGTTGCAACGTGATCGCCGGTTATTACCACGACCATTTGTTTGTCGGTCAGGCCGACGCCGAGCGCGCCATGCACGTGCTGCGCGATCTGGCAGCCAACGCGGAGTAAATCTTATGTGGCAAAGCTATGTGAACGGCCTGCTGGTGGCCTTGGGGCTGATCATGGCGATCGGCACCCAGAACGCTTTTGTGCTGGCGCAGAGTCTGCGCCGCGAACATCACCTGCCGGTGGCGGCGTTGTGTGTGGCGTGCGATGCGCTGCTGGTGGCGGCCGGGGTGTTTGGCTTGGCCACCGTGTTGGCGCAGAACCCGACATTGCTCGCGGTGGCACGCTGGGGCGGCGCGGTCTTTCTGATCTGGTATGGCAGCCAGGCGCTGCGAAGGGCGTTCTCGAAACAGAGTCTGGATCAGGGTGAAAACCACACCGTACGCTCGTTGCGCGCGGTGATGCTCAGCGCGCTGGCGGTGACGCTGCTCAATCCGCACGTTTATCTGGACACGGTGTTGCTGATCGGCTCGCTCGGTGCGCAACAGTCAGTGCCGGGCGCTTATGTCGTGGGCGCCGCGAGCGCGTCGCTGCTGTGGTTTTTCACCCTCGCCCTTGGTGCGGCATGGCTTGCACCGTGGCTGGCGCGGCCGAGTACCTGGCGGATTCTTGATCTTCTGGTGGCAGTGATGATGTTCACGGTGGCGGGCCAATTGATTATCGCCAACTGATTTATTCCAAAAGGCTCTGGAACCTCTATCCCACACAGTTGTTGCGTGGTTAAGCCTTGACCCCGGTGCTATGATCCGAACCCTGCGCCGCAAAGAGTAAAAACTCGTCGGTGCATTTCTGGCCGCCCGTGATCGGCCTTGCGCTCACCGCAACAGACCTGATTAGGAGAATCATCATGGCTTTCGAATTGCCGCCGCTGCCTTACGCACACGATGCCCTGCAGCCGCACATTTCCAAGGAAACCCTGGAATTTCACCACGACAAGCACCACAACACCTATGTCGTGAACCTGAACAACCTGGTGCCAGGCACCGAGTTCGAAGGCAAGACCCTGGAAGAGATCGTCAAGACTTCCTCGGGCGGCATCTTCAACAACGCCGCTCAGGTCTGGAACCACACTTTCTACTGGAACTGCCTGGCGCCAAACGCCGGCGGTCAACCAACCGGCGCACTGGCTGAAGCGATCAACGCAGCCTTCGGTTCGTTCGACAAGTTCAAGGAAGAGTTCAGCAAAACCTCGATCGGCACCTTCGGTTCCGGCTGGGGCTGGCTGGTGAAAAAGGCTGACGGTTCCCTGGCTCTGGCCAGCACCATCGGCGCCGGCAACCCGCTGACCAGCGGCGACATCCCGCTACTGACCTGCGACGTCTGGGAACACGCTTACTACATCGACTACCGCAACCTGCGTCCGAAGTACGTTGAAGCGTTCTGGAACCTGGTCAACTGGAAGTTCGTCGCTGAGCAGTTCGAAGGCAAAACCTTCACCGCTTAAGCTGCGCGCCAGATAAAAAACCCGGCTACGGCCGGGTTTTTTTATGCCCGAAAAATGCCGCACCGCATCGAATTCCATTCAGGCCGTTTTCCCACAACTAAAGCAGCCTTCGCCCTCTTGCCGCCGCGCCGTAGCGGGCTACCATCAAATCAGCGAAAATTTGTTTCAGACTGCTCAAGTTGAGGGCCGAAACTACCGACACAGTACAAATAGAGCTGAGACTCCAGACAGCAGTATTTCGGCCAAGGCCACGGGCAAATGTTCCGAGGCTTGATTGTCCCTTTGACTGCCAACACGGGATTGCCAATACTCATGGCAACTTGACGCTACCCGCACGGAACAAGGAATAACCCTTTGAAGCTGGAACTCAAGAACAGCTTGTCGGTGAAGTTGCTCCGGGTCGTGCTCCTTTCGGCATTGATCGTCGGCGTGGTCTTGAGCTGCGCCCAGATTGTTTTCGATGCCTATAAAACCCGCCAGGCGGTGGCCGGCGACGCTCAGCGTATCCTCGACATGTTCCGTGATCCCTCGACTCAGGCGGTCTACAGCCTGGACCGGGAAATGGGCATGCAGGTGATCGAAGGCCTGTTCCAGGACGACGCGGTGCGCCAGGCTTCCATCGGTCATCCCAACGAGGCGATGCTCGCGCAGAAGTCCCGTGAGTTGCAGCACTCCAACAGCCGCTGGCTGACTGACCTGATTCTCGGTCAGGAACGCACCTTCACCACCCAATTGGTCGGTCGCGGTCCCTACAGCGAGTATTACGGCGACCTGAGCATCACCCTCGACACCGCCACCTATGGCGAGAGTTTCATCGTCAGTTCGGTGATTATTTTCATTTCCGGCGTCTTGCGCGCCCTGGCCATGGGCCTGGTGTTGTATCTGGTTTATCACTGGCTGCTGACCAAGCCTCTGTCGCGGATCATCGAGCACCTGACCGAAATCAATCCCGATCGCCCCAGCGAGCACAAGATTCCACAGCTCAAGGGTCACGAAAAAAATGAACTCGGCATCTGGATCAACACCGCCAACCAGTTGCTCGAATCGATAGAACGCAATACCCATCTGCGCCACGAAGCGGAAAACAGCCTGCTGCGCATGGCCCAGTACGACTTCCTCACCGGCCTGCCGAACCGCCAGCAATTGCAGCAGCAACTGGACAAGATTCTGGTCGACGCCGGCAAGCTGCAACGCCGGGTCGCGGTGTTGTGTGTGGGGCTGGATGATTTCAAAGGAATCAACGAGCAGTTCAGCTACCAGACCGGCGACCAGTTGCTGCTGGCGCTGGCCGACCGCCTGCGCGCCCACAGCGGTCGCCTCGGCGCCCTCGCCCGTCTGGGTGGCGACCAGTTTGCGCTGGTGCAGGCCGATATCGAACAACCTTACGAAGCGGCAGAGCTGGCGCAGAGCATCCTCGATGATCTGGAAGCGGCGTTCGCCCTCGACCATCAGGAAATCCGCCTGCGCGCGACCATCGGCATCACCCTGTTCCCCGAGGACGGCGACAGCACCGAGAAGCTGTTGCAGAAGGCCGAGCAGACCATGACGCTGGCCAAGACCCGCTCGCGCAACCGCTATCAGTTCTAC
The DNA here is from genome assembly GCF_030209055.1 of Pseudomonas sp. lyk4-TYG-107. Lineage (NCBI taxonomy): Bacteria > Pseudomonadati > Pseudomonadota > Gammaproteobacteria > Pseudomonadales > Pseudomonadaceae > Pseudomonas > Pseudomonas sp. lyk4-TYG-107. Next base: position 10,800 of record NZ_JARVST010000007.1, on the reverse strand, counting down.
ATCGCCAGCGTCGACAGCGAGATGCGCCGCCGTCGCGAACTGGAAAAAGACCTGCGCGACGCACTGATTCGCGACCAGTTCTACCTCGTCTATCAGCCGCAGATCAGCTACCGCGATCACCGCGTGGTCGGGGTCGAAGCGCTGATTCGCTGGCAGCATCCGGAACACGGTCTGGTGCCGCCCGACCTGTTCATTCCGCTGGCCGAACAGAACGGCACGATCATCGCCATCGGCGAATGGGTGCTGGATCAGGCCTGCAAGCAATTGCGCGAATGGCATGATCAGGGCTTTGTCGATCTGCGCATGGCGGTCAACCTGTCCACCGTGCAACTGCACCACGCCGAGTTGCCGCGGGTGGTCAACAACCTGCTGCAGATCTACCGCCTGCCGCCGCGCAGCCTGGAGCTGGAAGTCACCGAAACCGGCCTGATGGAAGACATCAGCACCGCCGCCCAGCATCTGCTGAGCCTGCGTCGTTCCGGGGCGCTGATCGCCATCGACGACTTCGGCACCGGCTACTCATCGCTGAGTTATCTGAAAAGCCTGCCGCTGGACAAGATCAAGATCGACAAGAGCTTCGTCCAGGATCTGCTGGATGACGACGATGATGCGACCATCGTTCGCGCGATCATCCAGCTGGGCAAGAGCCTGGGCATGCAGGTGATCGCCGAAGGCGTGGAAACCGCCGAGCAAGAGTCCTACATCATCTCCGAAGGCTGTCACGAAGGTCAGGGCTACCACTACAGCAAGCCGCTGCCTGCCCGGGAGCTGACGGCCTACCTCAAGCAGGCGCAGCGTAGCAACGCGGCGATCCTTTGATGCCGCGCATAACAACCGGCTAAATAAGAAATATTTCCAGCCACAGCCCTTTACACATAATGCGAAAGATTTGCATTATGTCGCAGCTTTGCGCACCCCCGCGCCCTGTCCATTCCATTACCGAAGCAGGATGTTCGCCATGATTCGTATGCCTCTGGCTACCGCCAGTCTGCTGGCCATCGCTATTTCCCTCGCCGGTTGCGGCGAAGGCAAAGACAAGGCTGCCGCCCCGGCCGCGCCGACGCCGGCCGCCAGCACCGCCGCCGCTCCAGCACCTGCCGCTGCCGGTAAAGTCGATGAAGCCGCCGCCAAGGCTGTGGTCGCGCACTACGCCGACATGGTCTTCGCCGTCTACAGCGATGCCGAATCCACTGCGAAAACCCTGCAAACCGCGGTCGACGCGTTCCTCGCCAAGCCGAACGCCGATACCCTGAAAGCCGCCAAGGCTGCCTGGGTCGCTGCGCGCGTGCCTTACCTGCAGAGCGAAGTGTTCCGCTTCGGCAACACCATCATCGACGACTGGGAAGGTCAGGTGAACGCCTGGCCGCTGGACGAAGGCCTGATCGACTACGTCGACAAATCCTACGAGCACGCGCTGGGCAACCCGGGTGCCACCGCCAATATCATCGCCAACACTGAAGTGCAGGTCGGCGAAGACAAGGTCGACGTGAAGGACATCACCCCGGAAAAACTCGCCAGCCTCAACGAGCTGGGCGGTTCCGAAGCCAACGTTGCCACCGGCTACCACGCCATCGAATTCCTGCTCTGGGGCCAGGACCTGAACGGCACCGGCCCGGGCGCCGGCAACCGTCCGGCGTCGGACTACCTGGAAGGCGCTGGCGCCACCGGCGGTCACAATGATCGTCGCCGTGCCTATCTCAAAGCCGTGACCCAACTGCTGGTCAGCGACCTGGAAGAAATGGTCGGCAACTGGAAGCCGAACGTGGCTGACAACTACCGCGCCACTCTGGAAGCCGAGCCGGCTGAAAGCGGCCTGCGCAAAATGCTCTTCGGCATGGGCAGCCTGTCCCTGGGCGAACTGGCGGGCGAGCGCATGAAGGTTTCCCTGGAGGCCAACTCCCCGGAAGACGAACAGGATTGCTTCAGCGACAACACCCACAACTCGCACTTCTACGATGCCAAAGGCATTCGTAACGTGTACCTGGGCGAGTACACCCGCACCGACGGCACCAAAATGACCGGTGCCAGCCTGTCGTCGCTGGTGGCCAAGGCCGACCCGGCTGCCGACACCGCGCTGAAAGCCGATCTGGCCGCTACCGAAGCGAAGATCCAGGTCATGGTCGATCACGCCAACAAGGGTGAGCACTACGACCAGTTGATCGCAGCCGGCAACACCGCCGGCAACCAGATCGTGCGTGACGCCATCGCCGCACTGGTCAAGCAGACCGGCTCGATCGAAGCCGCCGCCGGCAAGCTGGGCATCAGCGACCTGAACCCGGACAACGCTGATCACGAGTTCTGATCACGCGCGTTCGACTGAAAAAGGCGACCTGCGGGTCGCCTTTTTCATGCCTGCCGTACACAAAACCCTGCTCCATGGTGTGTTCGATATCAGGTACACCACCAAATCCTGTGGGAGCGAGCCTGCTCGCGAAGGCGTCATCTGGTGCAACATCGTCAGCGCGGCGGACACCGCTTTCGCGAGCAGGCTCGCTCCCACAGGGTTTGCATGAGTTTCAAGGCTTGCGCCATATCAAGCAAACGATAATTCCTCTTATTCAAACTCTCTCGCCCTGTTAGACTTTGCGCCTTTGTTTTCGCCCGTCCGCAGGATGTCTGATGCCCTCGCTGCCGCTTCGCTTGTCCGCACTGTTTCTGGCCCTGGGCCTGAGTGCCTGCGATGACGCCCCGCGTTTTACCAAGGCTGAGCCGGGTGAAGCGCGTTCGGGCGGGGCGGCGACTGTGCGCAAGACCGATCAGAATGCGTTCTCGCTACCTTCGGCCAATCTGCCGCCATCGCGCCGGGTCGACTTCAGCGTCGGCAACAGCTTCTTCCGCAGTCCGTGGGTGATCGCCCCTTCAACCACCACCGCCCGCGATGGCCTCGGCCCGTTGTTCAATACCAACGCCTGCCAGAACTGCCACATCAAGGACGGTCGCGGACATCCGCCAACGCCGGATGCGGCGAACGCGGTGTCGATGCTGGTGCGTCTGTCGATCCCTGATTCACCGGCCTATGCCAAAGTCATCGAGCAAGTCGGCGTGGTGCCCGAGCCGGTCTACGGCGGCCAGTTCCAGGACATGGCCGTGCCCGGGGTCACCCCGGAAGGCAAGGTGCGCGTCGAGTACACCCCGGTGCCGATTCGTTTCAAGGACGGCACCGAAGTGGAGCTGCGCAAACCGGTTCTGCAATTCACCCAGTTGGGCTACGGCCCGATGCACCCGGACACGCGTTTCTCGGCCCGCGTCGCACCGCCGATGATCGGCCTCGGCCTGCTCGAAGCGATCCCGGAGGAAGCGATCCTCGCCAACGCCGCCGCACAGGCCAAAGAGAACAACGGCATTAAGGGTCGCGTAAATCGGGTCTGGGACGATGAGTTACAGAAAACCGTGGCCGGCCGTTTTGGCTGGAAAGCCGGACAACCGAATCTCAATCAGCAGAATGTCCACGCGTTTTCTGGAGACATGGGCCTGACCACCAGCCTGAGACCCTTCGATGACTGCACCGACGCGCAAACCGCGTGCAAGCAGGCGCCGAACGGCAATGGCCAGGACGGCGAGCCGGAAGTCAGCGACAACATCCTGCGTCTGGTGCTGTTCTACACACGCAACCTCGCAGTGCCGGCGCGTCGTGGCGTCAACGACGAACAAGTGCTGGCCGGCAAGAACCTGTTCTTCCAGGCTGGCTGCCAGTCCTGCCACACACCGAAATACACCACCGCCGCCAACGCGGCCGAGACTGAACTGGCCAATCAAGTGATTCGCCCGTACAGCGATCTGCTGCTGCATGACATGGGCGATGGACTGGCCGACAACCGCACTGAATTCCAGGCCTCCGGCCGCGACTGGCGCACTCCGCCATTGTGGGGGATCGGTCTGACGCAGGCAGTCAGTGGTCACACTCAGTTTCTGCATGACGGCCGCGCCCGCAACTTGCTCGAAGCCGTGCTCTGGCATGGCGGCGAAGCGGAGAAGGCGCAGCAACAGGTTTTGTCTTTCAACGCCGAGCAGCGTGCCGCGCTGCTGGCGTTCTTGAACTCACTTTAAACACTTAAAAGAATCGGGAGCCCGACATGTTCCGTCCCAAGTTGTTGTTCACCAGCCTTGCCGCACTCGCCCTCGGCGCCTGCTCGCCGCAGGACCCGCAAGCGGTCACGTCGGCGGCCATCGCCAAATCGGTGATCCTGCCGACCTACACCCGTTGGGTCGAAGCCGACAAGCAACTGGCGGTCAGCGCCCTCGCCTACTGCCAGGGCAAGGAAACCCTGGAAACCGCCCGCGCCGACTTCCTGCACGCGCAGAAAGCCTGGGCCGAGCTGCAACCGCTGCTGATCGGCCCATTGGCCGAGGGCAACCGTTCGTGGCAGGTGCAGTTCTGGCCGGACAAGAAAAACCTCGTCGGCCGTCAGGTCGAGCAACTGGTGATCGCCCAGCCGCAGATCGACGCCGCCGCCCTGGCCAAATCCAGCGTCGTGGTGCAGGGTCTGTCGGCTTACGAGTACATCCTGTTCGATGAAAAGCCTGACGTCGCCAACGCTGATCAGAAGGCCAAATACTGCCCACTGCTGATCGCCATCGGCGAGCGCCAGAAGCAACTGGCCGAAGAGATTCTGCAGAGCTGGAACAACACCGACGGCATGCTCGCGCAGATGAGCAAATTCCCTAACCAGCGCTACGCCGACTCCCACGAAGCGATCGCCGATCTGCTGCGTGTGCAGGTCACCGCACTCGACACCCTGAAGAAAAAACTCGGTACGCCGATGGGCCGCCAGAGCAAAGGCGTGCCGCAACCGTTCCAGGCCGATGCGTGGCGCAGCCAGTCGTCGTTGACCGCGCTGGAAGCCAGCCTCGCTGCAGCCAAAACCGTCTGGGAAGGCGTCGACAACAAAGGCCTGCGTGGTCTGCTGCCGGCCGAGCAGAAACCGTTGGCGGACAAGATCGACGCCGCTTACGCCGCGTCGCTGAAACTGTTCGACAGCAGCCAGCGCTCGCTGACCGAAATGCTCCAGGACGACGCCGGTCGTCAACAACTCAACGATCTCTACGACAGCCTCAACGTCGTCCATCGCCTGCACGAAGGCGAACTGGCCAAGGCGCTGGGCATCCAACTGGGCTTCAACGCCAACGACGGTGACTGATGAGGGCAAGTGCCATGCTGCGACGCCAGGCTCTGACTTTAGGTAGTTTGCTGCTGGGAGCAGTGACACTGGGCGGCTGGACGCTGTTCAAGCGCAAGGATCAGAGCCCGCTGTTGCTCTCGGCGCGCGACGACACCGACGGCAAGCATTACGCCGTCGGTTATCGGCTGGACGGTACGCGGGTGTTCGCCACCGAGGTCGGCCAGCGCTGCCACGACATCATCAACCACCCGACACTGCCGATCGCGCTGTTCGTCGCCCGCCGCCCGGGCACCGAGAGCTACCTGATCAATCTGCGCGACGGGACCTTGCTGCAAACCGTGACTTCGCAGCCGAACCGGCATTTCTACGGTCACGCCGTGGTGCACAAGGACGGCGAATACCTGTACGCCACCGAGAACGACACCACAGATCCGGGGCGTGGCCTGCTCGGGGTGTACAAGTTCGAAGGCGAGCGGCTGGTACACAGCGGCGAGATTTCCACCCATGGCCTCGGCCCGCATCAGGTATCGTGGATGCCCGATGGCGAAACTCTGGTGGTGGCCAACGGCGGGATCCGCACCGAGGCCGAAAGCCGCGTCGACATGAACCTCAACGCCATGGAACCGAGCCTGGTGCTGATGCAGCGCGACGGCACCCTGCTGAGCAAGGAAACCCTTTCCCAGCAGATGAACAGCGTGCGTCATCTGGGCATTGCCAGCGACGGCACCATCGTCGCCGGCCAGCAGTTCATGGGCGCCTCGCATGAGCGCTCCGAGCTGTTGGCGATCAAGCGTCCGGGCCAGCCCTTCGTGGCATTCCCGGTGCCGGAGCATCAGTTGCAGTCGATGGGGCATTACACCGCCAGCGTCGCAGTGCACAGCGAACTGCGGTTGGTGGCGCTGACCGCGCCGCGTGGCAATCGCTTCTTCATCTGGGACCTGGACAGCGGCGAAGTGCGTCTCGACGCGCCGCTGCCCGATTGCGCCGGTGTTGGTGCGGTGCAGGACGGCTTCGTCGTGACCTCGGGTCAGGGCCGTTGCCGCTACTACGATTGCCGCCAGGATGAGCTGCTGGCCAAGCCGCTGGAATTGCCGGCGGGGCTCTGGGATAACCATCTGCATTTGATCGCATAACCCACCTGTTCTGAGTACGACTCATAACCTGTAGCGAGGGGATTTATCCCCGATCGGCTGCGCAGCAGTCGCAAAACCATCGCACACGGTTCAATTGACAGACCGCGGTTTCAGGTTTTGGGGCGGCTTCGCCACCCATTGGGGATGAATCCCCTCACCACAGGTTCAGTGTTTAGACTTCCTCACTCCGTCCTCCCCTGTAATAACTGCCAGTTGGAATCCCTACCTGACTCGGAGTAATGTGCCCGCCTGTCTCACCTGATTTATCCAAGGAACTGGAAATATGCTGCGTCGCCGCATGCTGATCATGTTGGGTGTTGTCTTGCTGGTCGTCCTGGTATTGGGCGGGTACAAAGCCTTTTCGATCTACACCATGATCCAGGGCTTCTCCAAACCAAAACCGCCGATCAGCGTCGCCGTGGCCCGCGCCAGCGAACAGCCGTGGCAGATGCGTTTGCCCACCGTCGGCTCGCTGAAGGCCTTGCAAGGCGTCGAGCTGAGTCTGGAAGTCGCCGGCACCGTCACCGAACTCAAATTCGAATCCGGACAGAAGGTCAAGGCCGGGCAACCGCTGCTGCAACTCGACAGCGCGGTCGAGACCGCCCTGCTGGAAACCGCCAAGGCTGACTTGGGACTGGCACAACTGGACTTCGGCCGTGGCAGCCAACTGGTCGACAGCCGCGCGATCTCCAAAGGCGAGTACGACCGTCTCTCCGCCGTATTGCAAAAGAACAAGGCCACGGTCAATCAGCTCAACGCTTCGCTGGCGAAAAAACGCATCCTTGCGCCGTTCAGCGGCACCATCGGCATCCGTCAGGTGGATGTCGGCGACTACCTCGCCAGCGGCAGCAAAATCGCTACCCTGCAGGATCTGAGCAGCCTCTACGCCGATTTCTATGTGCCGGAGCAATCGGTGCCGAAACTGGCCATCGGGCAACCGGTGCAGATTGGTGTCGCAGCCTATCCCGGGCAGAACTTCCCCGGCGCCATCAGCGCGATCAACCCGATTGTCGAGAGCACCACGCGCAATATTCTGGTGCGCGCGACCCTGGCCAACCCCGACGGCAAATTGCTGCCGGGGATGTTCGCCAGCCTCAACGTGTTGCTGCCCGATCCGCAGAAACACGTCGTGGTGCCGGAAAGCGCGATCACCTACACCCTCTACGGCAACTCGCTGTACGTGGTCGGGCAGAAAAAGGCCGAGGACGGCAGCGTCGAAAAAGACGACAAGGGCCAACCGGTACTGATCGCCGAACGTCGCTTCATCGAGACCGGTGAGCGCCGCGATGGCCTGGTGATGATCAACAAGGGCGTACAGAGCGGCGAACAAGTGGTAACCGCCGGCCAGATCAAACTGGACAACGGCGCACACATTGCCATCAGCGACGACAAGACCCTCGGCGAGCAGAACAGTCCGCCTCGCGCCGACTGATCAAGGAATCCCCATGGCTTTTACCGATCCGTTCATCCGCCGCCCGGTGCTCGCCACCGTGGTCAGCCTGCTGATTGTGCTGCTGGGTTTCCAGGCCTGGAGCAAGCTGCCGCTGCGCCAGTACCCGCAAATGGAAAACGCTCTGATCACGGTGACCACCGCCTACCCCGGGGCCAACGCCGAAACCATTCAGGGTTACATCACCCAGCCGATGCAGCAGAGCCTGGCCAGCGCCGAGGGCATCGACTACATGACCTCGGTCAGTCGCCAGAACTTCTCGGTGATTTCGATCTACGCGCGCATCGGTTCCAACACCGACCGTCTGTTCACCGAACTGCTGGCCAAGGCCAACGAGGTCAAGAACAAGCTGCCACAGGACGCCGAAGACCCGGTGCTGAGCAAGGAATCGGCCGACGCCTCGGCGCTGATGTACATCAGTTTCTTCAGCAAGGACTTGAGCAACCCGCAGATCACCGACTACCTGTCGCGGGTGATCCAGCCGAAACTGGCGACCCTGCCGGGCATGGCCGAGGCGGAGATTCTCGGTAATCAGGTATTCGCCATGCGCCTGTGGCTCGACCCGGTGAAGCTCGCCGGTTTCGGCCTCAGCGCCAGCGACGTGACCAACGCCGTGCGCCAGTACAACTTCCTCTCCGCCGCTGGCGAGGTGAAGGGCGAATATGTGGTCACCAGCATCAACGCCAACACCGAACTGAAATCCGCCGAAGCCTTCGCGGCGATTCCGCTCAAGGTCAGTGGCGACAGCCGCGTGCTGCTCAGCGATGTCGCGCGGGTCGAGATGGGCGCGGAAAACTACGACTCGATCAGCTCGTTCGGCGGCACGCCGTCGGTGTACATCGGCATCAAGGCCACACCGGGGGCCAACCCGCTGGACGTGATCAAGGAAGTGCGCAAGCTGATGCCGGAGCTGGAAGCGCAATTGCCGCCCAACCTCAAGAGCGAGATTGCCTACGACGCCACCCAGTTCATTCAGGCCTCGATCGACGAAGTGGTGAAAACCCTGTTCGAAGCGGTGCTGATCGTGATCGTGGTGGTGTTCCTGTTCCTCGGCGCGTTGCGCTCGGTGGTGATCCCGGTGGTGACCATCCCGCTGTCGATGATCGGCGTGATGTTCTTCATGCAGATGATGGGCTACTCGATCAACCTCCTGACCCTGCTGGCGATGGTGCTGGCCATCGGTCTGGTGGTAGATGACGCGATTGTGGTGGTGGAGAACATTCACCGACACATCGAGGAAGGCAAGACGCCGCTGGAGGCCGCACTGGAAGGTGCGCGGGAAATCGCCATGCCGGTGGTGTCGATGACCATCACCCTGGCGGCGGTGTATGCGCCGATCGGCTTCCTCACCGGGCTGACCGGGGCCTTGTTCAAGGAGTTCGCCCTGACCCTGGCCGGCGCCGTGGTGATCTCCGGGATCGTCGCCCTGACCCTGTCGCCGATGATGTGCGCCCTGCTGTTGCGCCACGAAGAAAACCCCAGTGGCCTGGCGCACCGCCTCGACCGCATTTTCGACGGTCTCAAGCGCCGCTACCAGAGCATGCTCCACGGCACATTGAACACGCGGCCGGTGGTGCTGGTGTTCGCGGTGATCGTGTTGTGCCTGATCCCGGTGTTTCTCAAGTTCACCAAGTCGGAACTGGCGCCGGACGAGGATCAGGGCATCATCTTCATGATGGCCACGGCCCCCCAGCCGACCAACCTCGATTACCTGAGCACTTACACCGACGAATTCATCAAGATCTTCAAGGAGTTTCCGGAGTACTACTCCTCGTTCCAGATCAACGGCTACAACGGCGTGCAGGCGGGCATCGGTGGCTTCCTGCTCAAGCCATGGAACGAGCGCAGCCGCACGCAGATGCAGATCCTGCCCGAGGTGCAAGGCAAACTGGCGAGTATCCCCGGCCTGCAGATTTTCGGTTTCAACCTGCCCTCCTTGCCCGGCACCGGTGAAGGTTTGCCGTTCGAATTCGTGGTCAATACCGCCAACGACTACGAATTGCTGCTGCAAGTGGCCGACCGGATCAAGAAACGTGCGATGGAGTCCGGAAAATTCGCCTTCGTCGACCTCGATCTGGCGTTCGACAAACCGGAAGTGGTGGTCGATATCGACCGTGCCAAAGCCGCGCAGATGGGCGTGTCGATGCAGGATCTGGGCGGCACCCTGGCGACGCTGCTGGGTGAGGCGGAAATCAACCGTTTCACCATCGAAGGCCGCAGTTACAAAGTGATTGCCCAAGTCGAGCGACCGTACCGCGAAAACCCCGGCTGGCTGAACAACTACTACGTGAAGAACACCCAGGGCGAGCTGCTGCCGCTGTCGACCCTGATCAAGGTCAGCGACCGGGCGCGACCGCGCCAGCTCAACCAGTTCCAGCAACTCAACGCGGCGAAGATTTCCGGATTCCCGTTGGTCAGCATGGGCGAGGCCATCGACACCGTGCTGCAGATCGCCCGGGAGGAAGCGCCAGCCGGGTTTGCCTTCGACTATGGCGGCGCCTCGCGCCAGTACGTGCAGGAAGGCAGCGCCCTGTGGGTAACCTTCGCCCTGGCGCTGGCGATCATTTTCCTGGTGCTGGCGGCGCAGTTCGAGAGCTTCCGTGATCCGCTGGTGATTCTGGTGACGGTGCCGCTGTCGATCTGTGGTGCGTTGATTCCGCTGTTCCTTGGCTGGTCAAGCATGAACATCTACACCCAAGTCGGGCTGGTAACCCTGATCGGGCTGATCAGCAAGCACGGGATCCTGATCGTCGAGTTCGCCAACCAACTGCGCAAGGACAAGGGCCTGACCGCGCGCGAAGCGGTCGAGGAAGCGGCGGCAATCCGCTTGCGCCCGGTGTTGATGACCACGGCGGCGATGGTGTTCGGCATGGTGCCGTTGATTCTGGCGACCGGTGCGGGCGCCGTGAGCCGGTTCGATATCGGCACCGTGATTGCAACGGGGATGTCGATCGGCACCCTGTTTACGCTGTTTGTGCTGCCGTGCATCTACACCCTATTGGCGAAACCCGATCCGAAATAACAGCGATTTACCTTTGTGGCAGCGGGCTTGCTCGCGAAAGCGTCGGGTCAGTCAACAGCAATGCTGAATGTGCCG